>JBJKSY010000042.1:0-20153 GCA_046703645.1 Cyclobacteriaceae bacterium | reverse complement strand
GGAATTCCGGGATGAATCCGAAATGCGCCTGTATCGCGGGAATTCCTGCTGCCTTGCAGAAATCGATGCCCTGCTTCAGTCTTTCAACCCGTGCTTTCCTGTATTCCCTGGGTACAAGGCCGATGGTTACCGGCCCGTTTTTAAAATCATAAACATAGGGCCCGGGTCCCTGGCATATCATGGAGACCGGGAATACCTGGTTATCCGTAAAAGCTTCCTTAAGCTTTTCTGCAAGCCCCGGTTTAAACTCACCTGCACTTACCTGGCAGGCATCAAACCCGAAATCCCTGACCCGGCGTATAGATGATGCCGGATCTTCTATGCCCGTGATGATTCCAATTCTCATTTGATAGGATGATTTTGTTGTTTGGAGCGCCGAAAGTCTCCCGGCACGTTTCATAATCGATGGCATTGCAAGCAGGGCGGAAGATGAGGCAATGAATTTTCTTCGGTTAATGGCAGACATATTGATTATTCAATTTAGTTAAATAAAGATGTAAATATTACTTTTTGTGATTCAGAAGATCATTGGCTGCCAGCACAAGAAATATATAATCTGTTGTGCCATGTCCCAATACATATTCCGTCTGCTGCCACAAATAGGGCCAGACGAGCAATTCCGGAAAATCGGGCCTGATAAGGGCCGTGCCGGAAGCGCTTCCCCCGGGGATATAATACCAGTCATCCCTGTTAAAACCATAAGCAACCGTCAGGGATCTGGATCCGACCCCTGAAACAAAGGAAGAAGTATTTGACCCGGGATGACATCCCAGGATAAAGTTCAGGGCATTCAGCATATAGGTGTCGGGAAAGATATCCGGGAAATATTTATGCAGGAAATACTGTTGCATGCCGAATTCCTGGATACCCCAGCCTGCACCCCATATATTGGGCTTGTAAGGAACGCCGTAAGGATTTTCCTTTTCTTCCTTATCGATTTTGTCTTTAAGTTTTCTGACAGCTTCATGAATATCGGCAGCATAGGTTTTGTCCCGTATCAATGCAAGGGATGGCCCGATAATGTATCCGGTGCTGCCGATATTTTCACAGATTTTATCCTTCGTGCCGGTCAGAAAATCAGCATATTTTTTTTCATGGGTGGTGACCAGCAATTCAACGGCAAGCCTGACGCGCTGGAGGGGATCTTTTTCTTTCGTATTGTTCCACAGATCTTCCGCTATGGAAAGGCAATGGTCGGCAAGCGTATCATTGAATCCCCTCAACGCCCGGGAGGCGCCGGCAAGATCAGCGGCCACCTCAAGTTCCCTCCGCGGATTGTCCTCGGTGAAAACCCATCGGTCATCAGGCGAGCCGGGAAATCCTACTTTCGTCGAATCTTTCAGCGTAGAGGAATTATAACTTATATTATCCGTCATATTGACAGGGTCGCCAAGCAAAGTGTATTGCCTGAGGGTAGGACAGATTATGCCCCTGTACAGCCTGCCCATGGAAAGGTAACCTCCCACAATGGACAAGGCTCCATGTTCTATTTGCTGTAAAATATCGGGCTTTCCGTCAGGGCGCTGGATCTCGACGATATGGTGCACCTGGTCGATCGTGGTATTATCATAAGTTATGTGGAAGTTCTCGTACGCCTGTGCGAGACCGTAGATCGTTGCCGATTGGGATTCGACACGTATATCGTAATCGCCTGCATCGTGCCATCCCCCCTGGTTGAGTCCTGGAACCTGCTCTCCGGGCTTAAACCGGCAGAGGGTGGAGTTTCCCTGCACATAACCGTCAATATGATCGATATTCAGGGGGGCCATTCTGGCATCGTCCATGTGGCATTCCCCGTGCCAGACCTTATACCGGTCGTTAACACGCATATGACACATCTGAACGGGAAGGAAATACTCCAGGGTCGGCTGCCACACATTCCTCCGGTAAATATCCGGGCTGATGCGGAAAGGAGGCGTCCTGTAATTGCCGTATTTTACAAAATACATCCCCGGCGTTTTTATTTCGGTGAAATCGAACTGAAGGTAATGATACCTCAGGAAATTTCCCCAATCGACCGGAATCTCTTCCTTTACCACATCATAGCCTCCGCTTTCGGAGATCCGGAACAAGCCGGCCGGAAGTTTTGTCGAATCGTTCACATCCGTTTCAATGACGGCGACCTTAGGCTCATCAGGATGGTATCCCACTTCACTCACCTGGACCACGGGGCTGTATTTCCATCCCGGGATAGTATACGGTGTAACCAGCCATTCAATCGCACCATGTGTTGATCCATCCGGCACAAGGGATCTTACTACGAACCATCCATTATTATGCTGAGCCCTGCCGTCGAGAAGCTGAAGTTCGCCCCCGTGAATTGCTTCAATGATCATCCGCTGGCGATCCGATTCCGGAGCTATGGTTAGTTTTTTGCCGGTGGCCATGGGTTCCACCTGGAAGTCACCCTGCCGATCCTTCAGCTCGGGGCCGTTAAGCTGGCGGGGAAAGATCCCGGAGGCAGAATCAAGATACCATGATTTTCCGAACAGGATGCCGGGAAAAAGTTCCAGGTTAAAACCCACCCTGCCTATCCAGGCTTCAGGAAGTGGTTTATCCAGGTCAACGATGATCCTGAACGATTTACCTTCAGGATGGATCGTAACAGAATAGGTGAAATTCAGATCAGGATATTCGATGGGATTGAAGCCTTTACCGTTCCTGTCAGGGTCAGGGTATTGCATATTCACGGTTATTTCCTGTTTTGTCCTGTCAACGGTCCTTTTATTCAATTTGGGCACGGGCTGCCACTGTCCGGGAGTGGGTTCCAGGCGGAGATCCCCGTTGGTAGCCACGCGTTCGCCCTGCTGGATGATGCTAACCCCTCCCTGGTGACCTTCAGGATAATAATCGTTCGCCAGCATTACATTGAGCCCCTGCATTGAAAGATATTCCTTGTCATTCAGGGTCAGGCCTTTGTCCTGACATTTTAAATGACCCCCGGGACAGGAGAAAAGTAAAAAGATCAACAAGAATCTTAACTGACTGGCAGGATTATTAAATTCCGATTTTACCCGGATCTTTCCCGATTGGCTTTCTTGAACTTTCATCGTTTAAAAATTGCTGTAATGGTTATCTACAAATGACATAAAAAATCAAGTTAAACAATTTTGAACATTTTCCGAATAAGCCGGCGTCCGTAAAACATCCAGGCAAATACACGTATTTACGTTCTGTATTTCTCGCAAAATAATCAGAGAATGACATTCGATGGATGAACCCTCCCGCTTTCTCATTCCGATGAAAGTCTATAACTATTTATTTGAATCATTGCACTGGTATAAAAAAATTCACCTAAAAATTAATTACGACATGGCAGCAGATATGAAGGACAATTCAATAAGGATTAGGTCGAGGGAAAAAATAGCCGCCCGGATTATTGCGGCTCTTATATCATTAATTTCCCTTACTTTCCTGCCCTTGTTTTCACAGGCTCAGGATTTTGATTCCACCAATCTTTCCGGGGATTATTACCCCTATATGATGCCACCTTTCAACTACGAGAACAATTTTGTTCTTACAGTAACTTTTAAGACCACCGAAGCGGTATTAAATGCCCTCGTTCCTGAACCCCTGCAGCCAAATGATGACCATATCATGAGCATTTCCTTTGTGATACGGAAAATGGTGAAACCGGAACGCATTCTTTATAAGGAGGCCTTCCTCTCCATACCTGTCACCCATAACGGGGATTCTGGTGTATATTGCCCGGTAAGGTACATGGATGACAACGATGAATATGCAGGGGAGAGGGAGTTTTTCGGAATTACCCATTTCAATGCCACGGTTGAGATTGGTGAGGTGAAAAATAATATCCGAGGTACGGTAATACGTGACGGGAAACCTCTGGTGGATCTGATCTTCAAGCCCGGGACGCCGATCCGTGTAAGCGCGGAGGATTTTCCAAACAGGATTTACAGTCTGAAGGTGGTTCCTTCGATCACGGAAGGATTCCCCCCTGCCGTCAAGCAACTGATCTCCATAAAAGAAAAAAATGTGATCATCGAAAACTGCAGAACCGGCGAAGCAAGACTTTACTTTGATTCACTGCCTACGGACCCGCTGGGAAGCATTCCCATTATAAACATTGTTGATGCGAAGTACTATAAGCTTACCTACGACCTCGATTACGGGAAAGTGGTATTTGACTACCTGGGCGATAAGGACTTCAGAAGCCAGGTTTCAAAATAGAATATTAATAGTAGCTTGATCATAGGTTGAACAGACTGCAGGGAATTCCCTGCAGTTTGTTTTTATTTCTGTGAGGGATTACACTTTATGTATGAGGCTCCTGTGGCGGCTGTATGTGAAATAAATGACAAATCCCAGAAGCATCCAGGCAAACAGGCGGATCCATGTTGCCAGGGGAAGACCCAGCATCTGCAGCAGGGAAAAGCCGGCCCCCAGGGTTCCCACTACAGGAAGGTATGGAGCCTTAAAAGGCCTGTGAAGGTCAGGACGGGTTTTCCGCAGTATCATAACGCCTATACAGACAATGGCAAAAGCGAGCAGCGTTCCGATGGAAACGAGTTCACCCAGCAGGCCTATCGGGAATAATCCGGCAAACACCGAGGCAACGATACCGGTCAGAATGGAAGATAGATAGGGAGTCTTGTAGGTAGGGTGAAGCCTGGAAAATACAGGGGGCAGCAATCCATCATTCGACATGGAATAAAATATACGGGGTTGAGCCAGCAAAAGAACAAGAATGACGGAACTGAGTCCGGCAATTGCACCGAGTTTGACCAGGGGGCTCAGCCAGTGCAGTCCGCCGCCCACGGAATCTATGGCAATGGCAATGGGATGGGGAACCATCAGCTTGTCGTATTTTATGATGCCGGTAAGCACAAAGGAAACCAGGATATAAAGAACTGTGCAAATCAGCAAAGAGACGATGATACCTACAGGCATGCCCTTTTGCGGATTTTTCGCTTCCTGTGCAGTGGTCGATATAGCGTCAAACCCGATATAGGCAAAGAAAATGACCCCGGCGCCCCTTAGCACGCCGCTCCATCCGAAATGGCCGAACTGGCCGGTGTTGGGAGGGATGAAAGGCACCAGGTTAGCTTTATGGATATAGGATATTCCCAGGAATATGAAAAGAAGGATCACGGTCACCTTAATGATGACGATGATATTATTGAACCGTGCCGATTCCTTTATGCCGATGATCAGCAGGATGGTCATCAGGACGATAATGAGTACGGCAGGCAGGTTGATGTATGCCCCGGTGGTTACCCAGCCGGTTCCGGTCTTGAAGTCCAGGGGAGCGTTTGTAAGTGAGGCCGGAATGGCAAGGTGAAGATTCTCGTTCAGGAAGTTGGTAACATAACCTGACCATCCCACGGATACCGTGGAGGCGGCAAACAGGTATTCAAGGATCAGGTCCCAGCCGATGATCCAGGCAATGAATTCACCCATGGTGGCGTAGGCATAGGTATAAGCGCTTCCGGCCACAGGGATCATCGAGGCAAATTCGGCGTAACAAAGACCTGCAAAAGCACAGGCCACTCCCGATAAAATGAAGGAGATCACGATTCCGGGGCCCGCATACTGGGCAGCGGCATTCCCCGTTAACACGACAATCCCGGCGCCGATCACAGCTCCGACGCCTAGCATTACCAGGTTGAAACCGGATAAGGATTTTTTTAACTGGTGCCCCCCTTCCTCAATTGTCAGTTGGGAATGGAGGTATTCAATACTTTTGCGCGCAAAAAGCTTGCTCATCCGGATTGATGTTAAAGGTTCAGTATTACATGAAAGGAATTACCGCGGTTTCCAGGTATGCTAATTTAAAACCGCGTAAAAATAGGAGAAAAACTGATTTCCTGTTTTAAAAACAGGATATTAAATTATGTTAAAAAAATACGTTTCAGGTCAAAATGTCCGCAGGCGGGATTTTTCAGGGTCAGAATCACGTAAATTCCACCCGGTATCCGTGTAAAGCCTGGTACTGCTTCAGCCCTTTGGCTACATTTTCTTTCCGGTGAGCCGTTAACCCCGGATCATCCAGGTTATAAATATGAAAGATGTTTTTCAGGTATTTTTCACCAAGCCTGCACAATTCGGCAGGAGTTTTCACATCCTCCGTGTGCAGATCCAGCTCTTTCATGATCCTGTCGTCAAGGTATTCATTATAATTATTCTTCAGCCGGAACCCCGGTTTATCAGTTCCGTCCATGCATACTCCATTTGAAAGGTGAAGGCAACCTGCACAAACGGTATCGGCTCCTTTTATGAGCGAAATTTTCATTTCCGGGTTTCCCCGGATCTTCTCGGCAACCCTGTGATAGGAATTCTTTAATTTCAGGTCAGGCGGGATGGAAGTTTTACCGCCGAAATCCCGGATGATATCAAAAAAATGATGGATTCGGATGGTAGGTAAGCTGCTCATGTTTTTAATTTTAAGATTTTGAAAGCTATCCTTTATAATATAAAAAAATGATATGCGGCTAATTCGTCTTGGAATTTTACCGGGCTCCTTAATCCTTAATCCTTAATCCTTACTCCTTATTATGATAACAATTTAATTTTCAAAAAAGATTCAGGGGAGGACTGGGTAATTGGAGTTGATATTTCATTCTGGTTTATCCTGTATTTTCTAATTTTCAACAGCCTTTATTACTAATCTGAAAAATTACCTAAATTCAAATATGACCTTGGAGACCTATAAGAGATCCGGCGGTAGTTTTCGCATTTCTGAAAGAGTTCACTCACATACAATGAACAAATTAGCTTTTGTTTTTAATATTCAGGTTTACCCCTGCATAAAATCCCATATCCTTATCCTTCAGAAGCTTCGTGTAAAATATGATCTGCCCCGTATGATAGGAGTAATGTTCTGCCACATGGAGAATAATTCCCAGACCCGAATAGTTGTATCCCTGCACAGACCTGACTTTCAGCAGGCCCTCACTATTCATTGTTTGAATGATACGGGTTGCATCAGCGACCGTTTCAGACAGTTTCTGAATAAGCTCTTCCCGGTCCTGCCCGCCGGTCGTTGAAAACTCTTTGTCTCTCTCACGTATATCATTCCGGTTGCCTATTGATGAAATTATGTATTGATGCATATTTCCACATAAATGAAGAATGAGATTCCCCATGCTGTTGGAAGAACCGTTAGGCCGAATCCATATATCCTTTTCTTCCAGGTCTTCAAAACACTTCTTTATTTTTTTGGTGTTTTCTTCCATCCGGTTCACCGAATGAAGAATGAATTCGCTTACCAGTTCTTTTTCCATGTTTTTCGTATAAACAGTTTAAATTATTTCATAATCCGTTCGGACGATACTTGCCGGAAATTTTTTCTAATTCGGTTTGTCACTATTCAACTTTCACTGATCCAGCCATTGCCTGAAATCCTGTACCTTTTCGCGTGCTACAATGAGTTCAGGATGATCTAAATCAGTCAGGGTCAGTTTAAGCCGGCTGTTTGACCAGCTTACAATATCCTTGATAGAATGAACGGACACAATAAATTTCCGGTTGATCCTGAAATACTGTGTCGGATCAAGCAGGGAAGTTACCTGGTCGAGGGTATAGTCGACAAGGAATTTCTTTCTATCCCGGGTCAGGAAGAATGTGGCCTTGCCTTCACTGTAAAAACATGAAATCTCTTTTGTGTCGACAGATTTCAGGTGATCGCCGAATTTCACGATGAATCTTTCCTTGAATTTTTTTTTCTTCAGCGACTCCATGACCTTATCCACTACCATGTCATCCATCCAGAGTTTCCCCCTCGTGCCTACCCACTTCTCATATTTTGTAAGGGCTCTCTCCAGCTTATCCTTCTCCACCGGTTTCAGGATATAATCAATGCTGTTCACTTCAAAGGCACGAAGGGCGTATTCATCATAGGCGGTAATAAATACGACAGGACAGGAAATTTCAACCTGTTTAAATACTTCGAAACTGATCCCGTCGGCTAACTGGATATCAAAAAAAGCCAGGTCGGGGGAAGGATTGGATCGGAGCCAGGCGACGGTGCTTTTTATCGTATCTGCCTGACCGGCGACCCTGCAATCGGGGCACAGCTCTTCGAGGAATTTTATGAGCCGGCGTATAGCAATTTTTTCGTCTTCAACAATGAGAATATTCATTCGTGTGTCAAAAACATTTGAAATTGAAAATTAAGATTCATTCCGGGTCCCGAAAATTAAAAACTTAATTCATCTAATTAATGAATACCGGTAAAAAATTGAAAATAAACCTGAATAGTTCTTAATAATAAAACCTGAAGAAATCCGAAGGGGGCGTTCCGTCTGATCATGGTTTGATATAAAACAAATTTCCCTTGTGACGGATCCGAAAGGATTAAAATAATAAAGGCGGAGAATGAAGGGTTGTAAAACTTACGAATTGACCTGAAGGACAGGAATGTCCACACGGAATAGTTTACCGTCATTATGAATGTTCACGGGCTTGTCGGAAAGTAAAGAATATCTTGATTTGATATTTTTAAGTCCGTAACCACTGGGATTACCGCTATCGGGTTTGAGATTCATATTGTTTTCCACCACCACATAACCGGATTCCCGCCTGATACTGATCTCAATAATGGAATCGTTTGCGATCACGTTGTGTTTTATGGCGTTTTCCACGAGCAACTGTACGGCCATCGGAGGCACATATCCTTCTTCCAGGTTTTCTCCGAATGTAATTACAAGGTTCTTTTCATATCGGGTATTCAGAAGGTAAACGTAAGACCTTACAAAACTAATCTCATCTTTCAGCGGCACCACCTCCCTGTCCTTTGAGTCCAGCACATATCGGTACACATCCGAAAACTTATTCAGGAACTGCAGGGCCTTGTCGCGGTCTTCATAGATCAGGGTGGAAAGGGCATTTAAGGTATTGAATAAAAAATGAGGATTTACCTGGTTCTTCAGGGCTTCATACTGCGAAGTGATGTTTTCCCTGCGAAGCTTTTCTTCATTGATGGCAGCCTCTCTCCAGGATTTGAGGAAATCCCTTGATAAGAAGAACATCATGATAACGACCGTAATGCCAATGGAAATTTCGTTTACTTCAAGAATGGATCCGCGAAAAGTCATGGTTATACTTTCCGATTTAATGTAGTTAACAAAAATATAAGTGTTAAAAGTTGCTGCGATGACAGTATACAGCAGCATAGCAACTATACCGAAAATCAACCTTTTCCCCGGCTCTTTCACCCATGATATATAGTCGTCCAGCCTGCAGGTGATCAGTTCATTTCCTTTCCATAGAAGCACCCACATCATCCCGCTGAAGACCCATACCCTCCAAACCAGATCAAAATCGGAAAAGCATTTCGGGCAGGTCAGAAAGGTATTGAACAATCCCCCGAGGATAAACATCAGAACAATATCCCTGACATGGGAGAGAAGAAATTTCCTGTCAATTTTGGTTACCTTATTCATAAATATTGCAATATTAAAATTCCGGGCGGGATAAAGAAAATTTCAGCATTCTCTTTTACCGCCCGGGCACAGGGATTTTATGTTGTTTATTCTTTTGAGTGAAATCACATAACGCTTTTCAATGATTTTTTATAATCCTCATTTCCCGGATTCAGGGCCACGGCTTTTTCAAAGGCTTCCTTCGCTTTTGCATTGTCACCTTTTTTGGAATATATATTTCCCAGGTACCACCAGGCATCATCCCTGTCATTATCGAAATCCTTCGGGGCATTCTCGATAAAACGGTCGAGGCTGAGCATGCCCTGGTCAAGGTATTGCCCTGACTCGGAACACATTCTGCCCATCTGCAGGTAGGCAGGGTAAAAATCATGGTCAAGGGTCATCGCGGATTCAAAAGATTTTTTTGCTTCCGGGAAGTTCTTAAAGGTGGTCATGATGATCCCGCGCTGGAGCAGAAATCCCGGATCGGTAGAATCGATAGCCACTGCCGTGTTTATTTGTTCGATGGCTTTTTCCTCGCTTCCTCCGGCAAAGCCGGGGGCATTGGCATAATAACCGGCAAGATAAACCCTGGCAAGCGCATTCATGGAATCCAGCGTTACGGCTTTTTCCAGGGTCGACATGGCTTTGTATGCATACAGACCCTGTTTCAGGAAATCAACAGATTGCAGCAGGGTGATGTAGTTGATCCCTTTCCAGGTATAATACCAGGTATTGGCGTTATCCAGGTCAGTGGCTTTATCAAAATAATCGGAAGCATCGTCATATTTTTTATTGATCAGGTTGATCCTTCCCAGGTAATAATTCGCCTCGGCGCTGTTGGGGTGGTTTTTAAGGAAATCGGTAAAGAATTTCTCCGCACCGTAATAATTCCTGTTCCTGAAGATCTGTATGCCGGTTTCAATATCGTTCTGGGCTGAAGCCGTGGATATGATTGAAAACAGGATCACGAAGAGCAGGAATATCCTGCTTTCAATATTTTGATTCAGGTAGTTTATTATTTTTTTCATGGATGTAAAAATTAAAGGTTTCTGATCTGATTGGCCTTATGGTCTTTGGAAAGGGTTATAAACACACCAAGGAAAATAAAACGTTTCGCTCCCTGGGTGACAGGAATACTAGCAAAATGACCCCGGGCATCGGGCACCAGGCTGTACTGGTAACCGAAAATATTATTTCTTCCAAGCACATTGGTGATCGAAAAATGAATTATGAAATTCGTTTTTACCAGGTAACTCCAGTTCATGCTAAGGTCATTATAAGCCGGGGTCCTTTCAGCATTGAACCGATCGGTATTGGGGTTGTTATATGGCCTGGGACTTGCAAAAGTGAAGGTCACCCCCAGTTGGGAATGGAGCTTGGCAAAGAATTGTTTATATACTATGGAAAGGTTATGTGTGGAAACGAAAGACGGAATGGCTTCATAAGGGAAATTTTTGTATAAGCGTCTGGTATTGATCAGCGAATAGGAGATCCAGTAATCAGCGTTGGGAATTGTATGGCCGTCACGCCAGAAGAATTCCAATCCGTCAGCATAGCCGTAGCCATTATTACGATAGGCAACCGGGCTATAGGTGATCAGGGAATCGAAACGCACCAGGTCGCTGTAGGTTTTACGGTAGGCTTCAATTCTGAATATCCTATCATCTTTTGTGACCTGGTAATTAAGGATGTAATGATCGGCCAACTCATCTTTCAGGTTTTTATTGATCACCAGGTATTCCGGCAGCGGCCGCTGGTTGAACCGGCCCGAGGCAAATGAGAACTGGCTGTACTGACCCGTCTTCAGTGCCAGTGAAACCCGGGGTGAAAGAATAACATGACCGGTCATTGAAGAGTACTCTCCGCGCAATCCTATCCGGCCGATGAATTTCTGCGTAAAATACAGGTTCGATTCCGCGAATAGAGCAGGTATCCAGTCCTGGAACGATCCTTCGAAATGATATGCGGACGGCTGCCAGAAAAGATTTTCTTTATAGTTATAATAATACTGATCCAGACCGAATTTTATTCCAAACCGTCCTCCCGGATCAAACGTAGCCATGACTTTTGAATGAACGGAATGCTGGCGATGGCGTACTCCGTAAATTTCCATTGAAAGCGTGTCGATGGAATAGGTTTCAGATATCCCGTAGTAATAGGACCAGTCTTTAGGCATGTTCACTGTATAATTGATATTCAGGTACTGGTAGTCGTTACGGATATTTGTCTTCAGCTCATCGGATATGTCAAGTAGGGAAGGCTGTAAAATGCTCATCCCGGAAAACTCATTGGAATAGAACACTTTCAGGTGCCCGTTTTTAGCAACATTCTGTCTTAACATGAAATTATTCTGCCAGGAGGCGGGAGGTTTTTCCCAGTCACGGGCCTGCGGGACTACGGCAAAGTAAGGCTTCACATTTATATAATAGGTTTCACCGAAAACCGAACCTCCCTTCCATTTCTGGGTCTGCGCAATGGAACCGCCAACGGACATAAAAGACAAATCCGTTTGCGACTGGGCGGGCGAATTGTCGGACTTCATTACAAGGGTACCGGATAAGGCCTGCCCATATTCCGCCGAATACCCGCCTGTGCTGAAGGAGGTCCCGGAAAAAAGAAAGGGCGAAAACCGCATCCTGGAAGGTACATTGTCGGGAGCGACCCCATAGGCGTTATCCACCAATACCCCGTCAATATAATTCTTCGTTTCCGAGTCATCGCCTCCCCTGACGAACAGCCTTCCTTTTTCACCCACAGTCTGCGTGCCGGGCATGGTATTCAGTACGCCGGGGATGTCGGCCGTGGCACCTGCCGTGGTAACTATATCGGAAGGCTTCAGTGCAACGGCCTTTTTTTCATCACTGGCTTCGAAAACTCCGGCCGTTATCACCAGTTCATCGAGACGTTTGAGGTCTTCCTTCATAACAAAGTCAACGGGACTTTTCAGGGTATCGAGATTGACAGAAAGGCGGAATTCCTTGTATCCCACCATGCTTGCCACGAGTACCTGTGACCCGCGGGTGCTGGTCTTAAAACTGAAATCCCCGTTGGGATCCGAGCTGGTGCCGTCATAAGTGTTGTCGATATAAATATTGGCACCGATCACCGGCTGGTTCTGCGGGTCAGTCACTTTCCCTTTCACCGGCACCTGGGCATATAATGCCGGGATAAGGAAAAACAGTAAAAATGTGTTGCAGAGTTTTTTCATGACCTTGTTGAAATAATCAGGTTTGAAAATATTAACCGGTGATAGGAATCGCGAAAAAAGATTACCGAAGTGTCGGATTAGAAGGATGGACTGCAAGTCGTAGCGGGACGCTACGACTAGAGCCGATTATGCAACCCCGGTCGTAGCGTCCCGCTACGACTATTAATAATCGAATTATAGTGTTTCTGTACTTTAATATAAATTTTTCCACTATATTCCTGTAATCAATTTTCAATACAGCTATGGGAAGAAAATACCTAATCCGGGACCAGGGTTCCATTTATTTTGTAACATTTACAGTAGTAAGGTGGGTTGATGTGTTTACACGCGACATTTACAGGGATATTTTTATTAATTCTGTCAAATTTTGTCAGGATAACAAAGGCCTCGAAGTGTATGCATGGTGCATCATGACCAACCATGTTCACATGATTCTGGGGACATCCGGGATAATGAGGCTTGAAAATATAATAAGGGACCTAAAAAGTTTCTCTTCAAGATCGATCCGTAAGGCAATAGAAGGAAACCTTCGTGAAAGCAGGAAGGAATGGATGCTTGAAATATTCAATGATTGCGGGATTAAGAATTCAAGAAACAGAGATTTCCAGTTGTGGCAGCAGCATAATCATCCCGTGGAATTAAGCACCAATGAGATGATGGATCAGCGGCTTTATTATACACATAATAATCCTGTAGTTGCGGGATTCGTGGACGCCCCGGAAGATTGGGCATGGAGCAGTGCTAGGGATTATTGCGTGAAGGGGAAGGGGAAATTGGATATAATACTTATTGAATGAAATCTTAATATGTCATATAGGTTGATAATAGATTCACTTAAAGCTTATTGGAAGGACCATTTTTACAGGAACCGGACGGCCTCTCTGATAACCAGGTTCCCTATCCGGAAGTTTGGATATAGCCTGTTCAGCCGCCTCATCACAGTCATAGCCGATACCTTTTTCAGTTTTAACGTCCACAACGGAACCATCAGGAGCTATAACAAATTCCACAAATACAGTTCCTGAAATTTTGTTTTCTCTTGCCTTTTCAGGGTAATTTAAATTGAAAGATACAAATTGCGAAAGTGCTTTCAACCCTCCCGGAAATACAGGTTTTTGCTCAACTATCGTAAAAACACGGTCTCCATAAGGTCTGTCTAATTCTGATCTGTCAATTCTGTATTTCATAACATCCAGCATGGGCTTAAGTTCAGGATAATCTCCTTTGCGTATATAGACTCCCTGGACGAATTTTTATTTTTTTATTATCAAATTCACCAGGCTGTCAGGGAGTGAATTAATGTATGATGAGTCAGATCCCGAAGTATGATGTCGAATTACTTTTATATCACCTATTTCATGATCGTTCTTAAAATAACCTGACAAGAAGATATTGTTATCCTTGTAATAGAATTTCCCGTTTTTGATACCATTGTTATCATATGTAATTTCCATGAATTGTATGCTGTCCATTTTAAAATCTTTAACAACCCCGGTAAATGTTTGTTGGGTCAGATTCACATGACATATACGGAATTGAGTGGCGAGTTCGGTCAAGGTAATTTCACCTGAAGAGTTATAGTATATTGTTGTCTGGGCGAATGAATTAGCACCCCAAATTATAAATAGAATCAGGAATAGGTTTTTCATTGATAAAATTATAAGTGTATTACCGGATGTCTGATAAAAAAATTTAAATTCTGATTCATTATTGCAATATAAAAAGAACAGGAAGGATCATCATTACATTCACTCGTTTACCATTTTGAGTTCCCGGGATCCACCTGGGGGACTGTTTAATAAGTCGAATCGCTTCCTGGTCACATGATTCTGATAATCCTTTTTTAATTGTGATTTTATCCGGTGGAATTGACCCGGTGGAATCTACCACAAAAGATACATATACTCGTCCTGAAATTCCATTTTTCCTTGCATCGGGGGGATAATGCATATTTTCTGACAAATAATAATAAAATCCAGGAATCCTACCCGGAAATGCTGGTTGGACTTCATTTACAATTTTAACTGAATCGTGATTATAACTACCCTCTTCACTTTCTCATATATTTTTCTTTGTAATATTTATTTGTTGTAATTACCAATGCTCCGTTCTTTCCTTTTTTCCCGTAGATCAAAGTTGCTGTCGGGCCGTCCAGCACCTGGAAGGAAACTACACCGGGATTGATCGGAGTATTTTTATCTACTATCTTGTCGTCAATAACCAGTAAATAATTATCAGGTACTTTGGGTACTGTATAGTCGCTGGGTTTCACTTCGAGCAGGCTGTCGGGGATATTTTCTCCACCATATTTTCTCTGTATAAGGCTTATTTTTTGGTTATAATCCTTTATCTCCAGATCATATTCAAAGGATTTGGACTGAATTGATTTTTCGATCAGATTATAACTTGTGATCCTATAATCACAATATTTCCTGAGTAGGTAGATCCTGCCTTTCATAACTTCAGGGAGGTCAGGAATCGAATCAAGTTTTTCGACCAGGTTTGCACACTTATGCCAGTTAGGGAGACCTTGATCACGGATCGCTTTCAGCAATTGATCATCCGGTGAGTAATCCGGGATCCTGAAAAAAAATAGAGCTTTTTGATCATCGGTCCAGAATTCTTTCATGATCCTGTTATATTCTGCTCCGGGATTTTTCGTGGTGACAAGGATTACCGTCCATGCAGCAAAAATCAATGACAAAGAACCGAAATGGGATATGTTATTTAATAAAGTCCTGAAAGGGTAGTCAAACTTCGGGTATATGGCCGCACCATAAACCAGCCCGGAAGCCAGACCTCCGAAATGCGCGGCATTGTCGATTCCGGCCCTGAAACCGGAAATCAATCCAAATATTACAAATACCAAAATAGTGGGCAGCAGGGTACTTTTCCGTTTTTTTCCCTCTTTGCTTAATAACAATAAAGAAATATATACTCCGAACAGTCCGAATATAGCACCTGAAGCGCCAACCGATATATCGATATTATGCCACCACATGCTTACCACGCTGCCGCTTAATCCTGTTATGAAAAATGCCACAAGAAATTTTGTCTTTCCAATAAAAGGTTCGAGGAGAAGGCCTATAAATAAAAGCGCGAATATATTCCCCAGCAGGTGCAATATTTCAGCGTGCAGGAAACAATTGGTTATAAGCCTCCAGTACTGGCCTTCCAGTGTAAGAGGTTTATAATCGGCTCCCCAATTGAGTAATACCTGCAGATCTGGTTTTAAAAAGCCACCGCCATTGAATAGCATTATAATAAAGATCAGGATGCAAAGATCGGCAATCAGCGGAGTGAAAAAATAATTCTTACCGGGAATGAACAGTGCAAGAAACCTGTTTTTCTTAACTTCATGTTCCGCTAATTCCAGTTGCCAGATCTTGTCCCTGTCACCGGAAAAATCAGGGCAGTCATTTTCAAATTCAGCCGGCTTATTGGTCAGCCCGCAAAGCAGGCCTCTTGAGGGATCAAATATCCTGTTATTGCACACCCTGCAGAATTTCAGTTGTTCATGACGGTCCATCGGTAAGCTGAACGGATATAATCCGTATTTTTAATTAAGGTATACGGCAATAATTCCTTTTAGCCGGTAAAGGTCAGATCATTAAACATTGCTAAGGGTAAAAAAAGGCACGCTCGGTTCAATCTATAATTTAAGATTTTTTTAAGATAGTTAAAAATATAAATTAAAATTCTGGTATAAATGGAGTTACGTTGATCGTACAACTGCCGAAAATTATTCTTTCTAATAAACTAAATATACGTCTGTCACTTAAACATATTAAAGACTGGCGGATTTTTACGAGGAAGAGCAGAAATCAATTTTTCCCTGCTAACATTTTTTTTGAATAATCATCGATATAAATTGACATGGGCAAATGAAGCTTGTCACGATAAAGCCCCATTTTAAAATAGAAATAATCCGGAAGATCATAACCATATTTTTCGGAGTAGGCGGTTTCACCAGTAAAGTTAACTATCTGGCTGTCATTTAACCAGGCAGACAGCATTCCGTTGGCTGATCTTGAAAACCGGATCAGGAATTTGAAATCCAGCCATTTCCCCCTGATATCCTTTTCGGAGCTATAAAGGATCTTTTTTTCCGGATCCGTCTTCAAAGTGATGAATAATTTTCCGGATTCATATCGTAAAGCGATCACAGGGTTGTCGATTGCGCATTTCCCTGATCTGCAGTATTGTTTCCATTGGGCCAGGACGAGCCTGTCATTGACTATTGGGAAATCCTTGGGAAGATACATACTGAAGGAATATTCATAAATAGAATCTTCACGGGAAAAGAGAAAGGGAGATTCCATTATTTCCGCCCTTTCCAGGATCGTTCCTTTTTCTTCAGGCAGTTGATCTCCGGGATGCAGGGTAATCCTTATTGCGGTGTTACCTGACCTGACAATGTCGTGTACGAAAACAAGATCCCCGGGAAGGACCTTCCTTGAGCTCCAGATATTTCTCAATTTCCCGGATTCAAATCCCTCTTTAATATTTATCTCCCTGGATTGACGGCAGCCCAGATTACTCAGGCTTATTAATACAAGGACAGTGAATAGTTGCTTCATTGCAGAAATTATTTTTTATTCCTGTACTCTTCAAGCTTTGAGATAAGGATTCCACAATCCTGTGAACTGATGCCGGGCACTGATTTCCGGATCACAGATATATAATATTCAAGTTCTTCAGGGGTGCCCGGATATCCGACATTGCCTATCCCGTTATCGCAATCCGCCAATACTTTTCCGGAAGGATCGAAGATTGTCCAGGAGGGAGTTCCCTGTTTCCCGTATATGGCATACAGTTCCTTTCCGGCAGGGGAATTATAAATATCAAGATAAGCAAATAGGAAGTCCCTGCCCAGGATATCCTTTACTGCAGGATCATCCTGGTATTTATTCAAACGCCTGCACCAACCGCAGCCTTCCCACCCGAATTCGAGGAAAAGTTTTTTATGCTGGACTTCCGCTTTTTCCAGTAAAAGGTATAGGGTGTCCTTTCCCGGCGATAGAGTATTTGCAGGAGAATACGTCTTAATAGCCAGTAATTCCGGTAAAATAAGAATTATAAAAATTGCCCGCTTCATAGAATTATTATCAGCGTTATTTGAATTTTTTAAAGTGATTTGATCTAATAGGTTGCTGTCACGAGCCAGTGCTTAACAGTTCCGAAAATGAAAAAGAACAACAGGTAGCCGGAATAGTTTGTGAATGCTTTCATTTGAAAAAAATTAGTGAATTAAATAATAGTCGTAAGATATGTGTCTATTGGTTTCTTAAAGCATTGATTCTCGTGGCCAGTCCGGATTTAGCAAGATCACCCTGTACCCCGCTGTTATGGATCAGGTCTGTCAGGTTCCTGTGCCATTCAATATCCCTCCACATTCCCACAAACTGCGGGCCGCAGAAATTACTGGTGGCAATTGCCAGCCACCGGCCCGATTGAGCCGCCTCCTTTGTGCCGAAAGCGCAGGCTTCTTTCACCCAACCCCAGTCTAGCAATGGCATGTCCTTGTAATCGATAGGTCCCCAGCATTCGGTTGTCATCAGGGGAAGCCCGGATTTACCCGACCAGTCTATGGCCAACTGAATTCTTGCTTTCAATTTGTCCAGCCAGTAAGATTCTTTTTCACGATAAACCCGCAGGCTGTTCAGTTGCAGGTTTTTGTAATCATCATTCCCGAACTGCTGGAAGTGATAACCGACCTCGTTGTTAAAATCCGCAGATTTTGCGATCCAGAGTCGCAGTTCCAGGAGATCCTGGGCGGAAGTGTCCTCGGTCTTCCAGCTCTCGAATTCAGAGGTAATGGAAAAACAAAGCGGAATATCAGGGTAGGCTTGTTTCAGGATTCCGGTACTTTCCTTCATGTATTTCTGGGCCAGTGCAGAGTGACGGCTGGTATTCTCCGGCAGGTAAGGTGTCCAGACAGATATGGAATATTCATTGGAAAGGTCTACATAAAAAATATTGTCGATCAGCCCGGCTTCACGTATGGTGTCAAGCGTTTTCTTCCAGACATTCCCCAGGTCGGATCCCGACGAAATTTTCGAAGCCAGCTTGTCGGTATCCTCACGCCACCAGGTTGAAAGCCCTACCAGGATCCCATGATCGCGGCATTTACCGATGAATTCATTAAGATGAGGCTGTACCTGAACCTCGGTGTAATAAGGACTGCCCCAGCACTGGTTGTCCCAGTGAGGGTTAAGCTTCCTGACTTTGACGGGATCGTCAGCTACGAGGTGAGGATAGGGATCTATTCTTACTGCATCATATCCCCTTTCCTTCAGGTCTGACAAGGCGATATCCCAGTCTTCATAACCGGCACCGGGCCACCGCCGTTCCAGCCATGAAAATTCCCACATGGTGATGGCAAGAGGATGAAATGCATCTTTTATGTCGGCAGCTTTTTTTATTTCATGTGAATCCCTTCCCCCGGACCATCCTGATTTTACGATCAGGGGAGCCGCTGCCGATAATTTTATAAATTTTCTTCTGTCCATGGCCTGAAAATCTGAGATTATAAAAAATAAAGGAAATACCTGAATATCACAAAAAAGATAAGGGCAATCAGATAGAAAAGTAGTAAATGCTGCCGGAATATTAAATGTTAAGGGAAGAAAAAAATTGATAGCTATTCTTAACAGGAGGGAAGTTCGGTATTATGAATATTATTGAATTAATAATATGGAATTCCGCTCATCTTGGCTATGCCCACATAATACAGGTCGAACCCTCCCTTTCCGCCGGGACGGTTTGAGGAAAAAAGCATAAAATCATTGTTGAATCCCCAGTCAATGAATTTAACAATGGGCCTGTACTCGTCATAGCTTGTATTGATCTTATCGCCAAAATTCACCGGGGCTGACCACGCCCCATCATTGTATATTGAATAATAAAGATCGAACCCCCCGTATCCCCCGGGCCGGTTGGAAGTGAACACCATAAGGTCTCCGAAGATGAACGGACATTTATCATCATAAGCGGATGACAGCACAGGGTCCTTTACAACTTCTCTTTCTGTAGTGTCGGAAAAAGCTGCCACCAGCCCCTGGCTTTTATCGATGGCAACATGATAAATATCGAAATGACCTTCCCGGTCGGAACAGAAATATACTTCTGTGGAATCGTGGTTCAATGTCGGGTACAAATCATTTGCCGGTGAGTTTAAATAAGTTATTTCCCTGGGATCCGAGTAAGAATCCCCTGATAAATTTTGTGTGAACCCGATATTGAAATTCCCGTTTTTATTGGTTGCATAAAGGAAAATATAAGTTTGCAGCGTGCTTGCAGTCATTCCGCCTTCCCATAATGCGGGTCCGGGGATCATGTAAGGCCCCAGTTCATCGGATTCCGTATTTATTTTCCACAAAGCATCTTTTATATTGACGTTCTGCGAGTACTGGTAAAGGAAAGGTGAGCCCGCGCTGGCCAGGTCCTCTTCCACATGCAAAATACCATCTCTCCTGAAATAATATACATCCAGCATTTTCATGATGATGTCAAAATTCTTCCCCTGACTGTTCCGGTTGGTCGAAAAGCATAAAGGG
>JBJKSY010000041.1:0-5635 GCA_046703645.1 Cyclobacteriaceae bacterium | reverse complement strand
GCTTAAATATAATTTATTTTAGGATATATTTAAAAATTCCAATAAAATGATATATTAATCTTGGATATTTTATTTGTTTTATTAATGTATTATTCATTTATTGCATATTAATTATCTTTATTAGATTTTGGTAAGATTCAGGGTTTACTTTTCCTTGTTTAAAGGTATATACATAAGGATTAGAGTATAAATTTAATTGTAATCATATGAACGCAGGTGTACTACTATTTTTGGCAAATTGGAGAGTATATATGATTTGGGGGGCCTATGCATCCCTGGGGACAAGCGTACTAATTTTTCTTATTTACCACCTCAGGCTTTTAGTTATCTCAGAATATAAAGGAAAGTATGATTTTATAAATCAGCATGAGATAAATAATTACATGACTTGCGGCTATCTTATTATCATTGCCGGATGGTTTTTCCTGAATTCATTATTCAGTGATCGTGAACAGGTTGATGCGGGTATTTTCATAGCCAGGCTGCTTGGAACACTGATCTTTGCATCAATTTTTATGGTAGTTGTTCACAATGTCCTGAAGATCTATTACCCGGCCGCCATGGAAAAGAAACTTAATAAATGGCGTTATAAACCTCGTAAATCACCAAAGACAGGTAAGGAAATGACATTACTTTCTGAAGAAGAAGAAGATGTGTATTTAACGGAAGGGATGCAGGCTGAAGAATCTGCTTTTTCGGTGGATTATGATGTATGGATCGACAAAGAATCGGGTGAAACAAAAATTGAAAAATACGAAGGTCACAAACATGCTGAAAAATGTGAGAACTGCGGTTTCCAGACCTTAAGGATATACAAAGAGGAAGTTGTAGCCTCCCCGACTGAACACAGCAAGGGAGAATTGATAAAATATTATGAATGTTCTTATTGCGGGCACAAAACTTCCAAAGGCTTTTCAGTGGGCAAAATAAGAGAAGTTCAGGGCGAAGAGAACCCTGTATGAAGTATCATAAAAAATGATCATATAAAAAAGTCATTTAAAATCATTTAAATGGCTTTTTTTATATCTTTTCAATAATAATATTGTGGTTGGTATAAATGCAGATATCTGCGGCGATGTGCATGCTTTCCTTAACGATTTCTTCTGCGGAAAGATGGGGCGCATGATTTTTTAAGGCTGTCGCTGCCGCCTGAGCATACATTCCTCCGGAACCAATGGCGGCAATCTGATTATCAGGCTCAATCACATCGCCATTACCTGAAAGAACAAGTATGTCCTTTTTATCAGCTACTATGATCATGGCTTCTAAACGACGAAGAACCCTGTCCATTCTCCAGTCTTTTGCAAGTTCGATAGCAGCTCTCTTCATATTTCCGCCATAGGCATTGAGTTTTTCCTCAAAACGGTCGATAAGAGTGAAAGCATCAGCGGTTGAACCGGCAAATCCTGCTATTATTTTACCTTCAGCAAGTTTCCGAATTTTTTTAACATTGCTTTTGGCGACTGTATTGCCGATTGTTGCCTGGCCATCTGCCCCGATTGCAACTTCATCATTATGCTTGATTGCGATAACGGTTGTTGACCTGTGTTTTTCCCGATGTTGCTGTTTCATAATAATATCTAAAATCTCCTAGTTTCTACGCCACACGCAATTCTAAACTAGCATTTTGACGGGGTTCTCCAACAAATCCTTTACGGTTTGCAGAAATGCAGCACCTGTTGCTCCGTCAACGACCCGATGGTCACAGGAGAGTGTAACTTTCATAATATTTCCAATAGTAACCTGGTTATCAATAACTACCGGAACTTTTTTGATCCCACCAACCGCCAGGATACATGCATCCGGTCCATTAATTATTGCCGTAAATTCTTCAATCCCAAACATTCCCAGGTTAGAAACTGTAAATGTATTACCCTCCCAGTCTTTTGGCTGTAATTGTTTGTTTCTTGCCTTGGCGCTCAGATCCTTCGATTCATAAGCTATATGTGTCAGGGATTTATTGTCAGCAAATCTAATTACCGGAACCAGGAGGCCTTCCTCTACTGCTACGGCTATTCCAATATGTATATGTTGGTTATACCTTATTTTGTCCCCCAGCCAGGAAGAATTAATCTTCGGATGTTTACGAAGTGCTGAGGCGCAGGCTTTTATGATAAAATCATTTATTGATATCTTGATTTCAGCTTCTTTATTTATTGACTGGCGGGCATCCACTATCCTATCCATGTTAATTTCCATGGTCAGATAGAAATGAGGCGCAGTGAATTTACTTTCAGATAAACGCCGGGCTATGGTTTTCCTCATCTGGGAAACCGGGACTTCTTCATATTTTTCCGTCCCAACAACTTCAGGAAGCTTCACAACGACCGGGGTTCCCAGATTCCTGTCAGTTCCAGCATCCGGCATGGGTGTTCCGGTATAGGATTCCACATCGCGCTTGATTATCCTGCCGTTCTCTCCTGTACCGCGAATCCTGGAAATATCATATCCCATATCATGAGCCAGCTTTTTAGCCAATGGTGAGGCTTTTAACCTGCCGTCCGAGCTGTTTGAAGCTTCACTTGAGATTACAGATTCGGATTGTTTAACATTAACAGGCACTCTGGTTTCTACAGTCGTTTTTGACTCAATTTTTTCCTCCCCTTTTTTCTTATGTTCTGATTTGTAATTATCTATCAATAATTGATAATCAGCATCTTTTTCTCCTATAATGGCTATTATATCATCCACCTTAACGGAATTACCTTCTTTTACTGCCGTATGAAGAAGTGTCCCATTTTCATAGGCTTCCAGTTCCATGGTAGCCTTGTCGGTTTCAACTTCGGCGAGTACATCCCCGGATTTTATCTTATCCCCTATCTTTTTATTCCACCGTGTAATAGTTCCTTCGGTCATAGTATCACTCATTCTGGGCATAGTAATCACTGATGCCTTGATTTTCGATATATCCACAGGACTGCCCGTTTCTTTTTTATCGTCAACCATTCCTTCCTTCGGGGAGCTCTTTGATACGGTTTCGTTTTTTACCTGGTTAACAAGTTCTTCAATATTTTCACCTTTTTTTCCAAGAATTGCAATAACCCCGTCGACCGGAACAGCCTGCTTTTCTTCGACACCCAGATAAAGCAAAGTCCCGTCCTGGTAAGATTCCAATTCCATGGTTGCCTTATCGGTTTCAACTTCGGCAAGCGTATCCCCGGATTTTACATTATCACCAATCTTTTTTAGCCATTTGGCGATGACACCTTCTTCCATGGTGTCGCTCATCCTGGGCATTCTTATTATTTCAGCCATATCAATCGGATTAATCCCACAAAAGTAGGTTTATTTCTCTCTTTATTCAAGTCTGTCAGCCGATATCCTGAACCGGCAGGCAATTATTATAATGAAAAATTTCCTATGATAAATTGATACATACCCGATCTTGTTTCCGGTATGAAGGAATAGCGGATTCCCATATTAAAAAGGCTAAGATATCTTAATGCATTGAAATCAAAATAGACTTCCAGACCCGTCGAATTCAAGTTTGCCATTTTTCCGCCGGTTTCTCCGGTAGCATGGTCATAAAAAATATTGGAATATTTACGCTGAATGTTCAAAAAGGGGCCGATATGCAGGTCGGGATAGCATACAGGAAAAAGGTAATTAGCGGCTGTTATAATAACGTGCTCATATGGAATATATCCATATCCGCGGGGGTAATAAACAGGGCTTGAAAGCCAGTAGCTGCTTTTGGTTTTTCCAAGTTCCTGCCATTGATATGCAACCCTGAGATTCAGGGAATGGTGTTTAACAAGACCGGGGAAAATAAATTTGCCCTGTGCAGAAAACATGGTCGCGTTATAGTCTCCCCCAAAAGGTGTATGCTGATATTCGAGGAAAAGGATCTGGGCGAACTTGCTGTTAATATCCCTTTTGCTTTGGAACAGTGAATGCTGGTATAGAAGGCTGTAGGAATTTATGACAAGGTTTCCATTGGCCTGCTGATCAAGGTAACGTTCAAAGAAATTATAATTACTTACGTGGTTAAAACCCGTATTAATCCTGAAGTTCAGGAATTCATAATATTTTGAATGTGTCAAATTAAAAGGTATATCAAGACCTGCGTTAAAACCGCTTTCCTTCCATTTCAGATTTACAAGCGAATCCGTTCTCCCAACTGGACTAATCACTGAAAAATTTTGATTGACTGCACGATTGCCTGTATAGGCAGATAAATTTATAATCGGGTAAAAAGCCTGGTACGAAATTGATGCAATCCAGGTGCCTGCCGATTCATTATAATTGTATTCATAGCCAGCATTGATCATCGATGTATTTAATATATCCTGCATCTGGATTCCCATCAAAACATTCAGGTTTGTTCCTGTTATGTAAGGCCCCCATGCATATGGATTAAATAATCTTTTAAATTTATTGGCCCTGGATATGGGATATTTTTTTATAGTCAGGCTGTCGAAAACATTATTAGTTATTTCCTGATTCAGTACAGGTTTAAAATAACTGACAGGATCGATCCTGACCCGGTCAATTTTTTTCCATAGGGAGGGATCAAAATTTATCATGGCGATATCCATGCCATCCCTGCTGAAATCATTATATATTATTTTCTTCCCGTCAGCAGATACATGAGCGTTATATGCCCCGTACCTGCTTTGTGTAACCTGAAAAATTTCCCGGCTGGAGATTTTTAATACATAAATATTATCAATTCCACTTACAGGACTATTATAAAATAAATAATCGCCAAAACGATAAGGTTGGCCTATATTTTCTTTTACCGGGCCCCAGAGATCTTCAGATTTTCCGGTATCCGGGTCATACATCCAGATGGATTTGCCTTTTTCAGATTTGCGAATGGCAATGATGGATCTGCCATCAGAAGAAAATTCGGGTGTTAAAAAGAAGTCATTATCAGGATTATCTATTGTTTGAAGGATTTTACCGTCCCTGGCATCAATAATTAGAAGCTTGTATTTAAGATCATTGGTTGTTTCGAGAGTAACGACTTCTTTTCCATCAGGAGAAATCCCTGCCGAGGAAAGACGGGTTCTTTTTGTCAGGTGTATAAGATGATGTGATGAAATATCAAAGATCTTAATTACAGAGTAAGTTCTGGCAGGCCACCGGGAATCATATTCAAGTTCATTCCATGCAATTTTGTTTCCTCCTGCCGTCGGATCTCCTGTTATGCCCTGTTGACCGGGGACAAATATTTTTTGCTCATTTCCTGCAGCATCCAGGCTTACAAAAGATGGGATGTCATCAATTCCGGATTTAACGGCAAATATCTTTCCATCAGGCAGAAAGGCCGGAAACCGGTAATCCGTATAAAGGCTGTTTTTCCTCTTATCAATTATCTGCCTATTGCTTACCTGGACATTCTCAAGCTGTTCATGCCAGAGAGAGTCCATTTGTTTTACCATTCCCTTGTAATTGCCAATCAGGTTTTTGCCTGTATATTTTTTTAATTCATGGGAAAATCTGAAAGGAATAAAAGGCCATGACCATGTTTTCTGAAGCACATTACTGATTACGGCGGCACCGTATTCTCTCCGAAGATAGGTAGTGAGAAAATATCCGGTTACATAATGATCCGGAATATTATATCTAAATGAACGGAGATATTGCAGATAATAGTTAAAGGGGCCGCGCTCCAACATATTCGTCTTCA
>JBJKSY010000040.1:0-7724 GCA_046703645.1 Cyclobacteriaceae bacterium | reverse complement strand
TAAACTGCTGAACCTCAGCCAGGACATTCTCATCGAAATTCGTCTCCAATTGCTGGATACTGTATTCGGTAAGCTTCAGGTTGGCTTCGGCCGTTTTTACCCTTGATTTCTGCCTGCCCCAGTCCATGATCGGAATAAATATTCCAAGGTTCACCGTCTGGGATTTCTGGGGATTTATATAGAGATCGGAAGGCACTCCCAATGTGCTGTTGGATAAGCCATAGGTAGCCTGCAGGTCGGCGTTGAATCCTGTTTCACCGTGAGCCTGCGCAAGCTGAGATTCCGCCTGCAACTGGTTAATGGTGAAGCCGACTGCTTCCGGCCTGTTCTTTTGGGCCTCAGACAATGCCACATTTTCATCAATAATTATATCGGGTATAGAATCAGGAAGTATAAGGTAAATGCTGTCTACATTGGTAAGACCGATAAAGGATTTCAATCTCAGCGTTGCCGTTTCCATATTCACCCTGGCTTCAGCCTCCTGCTCCCTGGAGTTCATGACATTCAGTTCCAGTTGTAACAATTCGTTTTCCGCAATTTTCCCCAGGTTATAACGTCCCTGACCGATCCGGTAAATTGTATCGTTGTTTGCAAGATTTTTCCTGGCTATTTCGAATGATATCTGGGCGTCGAGAAGATTGAAAAACCGGTTCACAGTTTCAATCGAAATATTTTCCATGTCCTCGGAATACTGCTTTTTCGATTCTTCATATTTGAGCGGTTCGATCTTCGAATCCCACCTGAGCTGGTTATACCTGAACAGTGGCTGGATTATCCCGATGGTAACGGGATTGCCGCTCCACTGGTATTGCTTAGTATCAAAGTAATCGAACCTGTTGAGTGAAGAAGAGACTGAAACAGAGGTCCCCAACGAACCTATCGACTGCATCAGGTTCAGGTTCATTGAGGAGTTATTGAAATTCACCGGAACTGAACTGAAAGTACCGTTCGGCTGTGTTACCTGTTCATAAGTATGGCTGAAGTCAGGAAGAGTGCTTTGCAGATACAACTGCGGATTATAATTGGATTTAAACACACGGTAACTCCAATAGGAATTTTCTTTCCGGGTAGAGGCGCTAAGGGAAGATATGGATTGATGACGGGCCAAGGCCACGATGTCGGGAAGGTTGAACACTTCGGTTACTTTATCTCTTGGTTTTTTTTGTGCGAATGCCTGATCAATTATAGCACAGGCAATCAAAATCAACAGGATGTGACAGGTTTTATTCATAGCGTAAAGAAGTTATCGGGTCCTGATTGGCTGCCCGCCGTGCCGGTGTGATCCCGAAGATCAGGCCTACCGTTGCAGCAACCCCAAATGATATAAATATGGAAAAGGCTGTAATAATAGTCGGTATATCGGCAATTTTGGCTACAATCACGGCCAGGGAAATCCCGAGCAGAATGCCGATCAGTCCGCCGGTAATGCTTATCATAATGGCTTCAAAAAGAAATTGCTGAATTATATCCGATTTCTTGGCCCCGATAGAAAGCCGGAGCCCAATCTCCTTAATCCTTTCAAGTACTGAAGCCAGCATGATATTCATGATCCCGATCCCTCCTACCAGTAAAGAGATTCCCGCTATTACTCCCAAGACCATATTGAAAATCTTTTTTGTGCGCTGCTGGGTTTTCAGCAACATTTCAGGTGCAGTGACCTGGTAATCGACTTTGTCGTTATGCCGGCGTTTCAACAACCGGTTAATTATATCCATGGTACTCAATAGCTGATCTGTCTCACTCACCTGAATAACCAGCCTGTCGAGCTGGTTATAGTTCAGGGTCTTTTGCTGGTCGCCTGACCCGCTGGAGGAGACAAATCCCCGGCTTGCTAGAAGGCCCTGGCGGATCATTTCCTCGGTCACCAGTTCGCGGTTCTTGTAACGGATGAGCACGGTCTGGATAGGAGTATACACATCCATGTTATAATCCCTGATCCCCAGGTTAGTCATGCTTACCTTGGTGATGTACCTTTCCCTTAGGATGCCTATCACCTGGAGCCACTGGTTGCCGCACTTCAGGTATTTCCCCAGGGGATTCTCCGTCGGAAAGAATTTAGCCTGAATGTCCTTTCCGATAATACAGACAGGTGCACCGGACTGCAACTGTACCTCTGAAAACATTTTGCCTTCTTCCATTTCGAAGTTCATCAATTCGAAATAGCTCGGCTCAACCCCAACCAGTTTGGTGGACCGCCTGATCCCGCTTTTAATGATATATGTATCGATGATTATTTCGGGACTGGTTCTAGCCACGGTAGGAATTTCCTGAATAATAGCCTCCATATCCTGAAGACTGAGCCCCGGAGAAAATTTTTTCTTTTCCTTTTCTGCCGTAGCCGATTCATCCACTTTTTCCTCGGTCTGTTCAAGCACAGGTTCGATCACAATATTATTCACACCTACCAGCTTGATCTGATTCAGGATCTCCTGCTGGGCACCGTTGCCGATGGCAAGCATGGTGATAACTGCGCCAACACCGAAAATGATACCAAGGGCGGTAAGTATTGACCTGAGACGATTGGCAAATACCGCCTCGAAGGCAATTATCATGTTAAAGAAGCTCCTGCCCATGGAACGAATGATCCACTGTTTCATGATTTCATTGCAAGGATTTAGCCGAAGTTGAATCTTTGGGTACTGCAGTCACCGCATTTTTATCGGGTATCGCTGTATTGCCTTCATTTTTATTATTTCTTTTCCCGTTCATATCCGGCAGCAATGCAATGGGTTCATTTTCATAACCGACGGGAACAGATAAATACACATGATCATTCTGCGAGAGACCTTCCATTACAATGGAGGCATTATCATTCGATGCGCCAAGCCGGACTTCCTGCTTCTGAATTTTCATGCTGTTTTTCCGGTATACGAAAGTTATGGAATCATCCTTGCTGTGCAGGCATTCCAGGGGAACCGACAGAACGGAATCGATTTCCTGGACAATGATCCGGTTTGAAGTCGTCATGGATGGCCGGAGAGTATTATCGGAACCGTCAACCTGGATCCTTGCCTCGAAAACTTTCGCATCGGAATTCGGCCGTTGTTCACCGACATTGGCTACCGTGATCACAGACCCTGTCAGCTTTTTATCGGGGAAGGCATCAAGACCGATATCAACGTGCTGCCCGGGCTTTACCTTTCTTACATCCACTTCGTTTATATAAACTTTGGAAATCATTACCGACATATCAGGAAGTGTGGCTACGGTGGGATCCCATATATCGATCTGTGATCCGGCTTTTACCGGTTTCCCGTCCCAGCCCTTGGTATATACCACCATTCCGGCTTCCGGAGCAGTAATTGTGAATTCACTGGCCGATTGCTGCATATTTGTAAGATCCCTCGTTCTTTTTTTCTTCTCAGCATCCACGGTCTGCATTTTAGCTTTGTTCTGTTCCAGCTTGATCTTGTAGTTTTCCCTCGCCTGTTCATAAGCACGTTTGGCCTTTTCAAGATTATATTCATTTTGCTTGATTGTAGCAGGCGGTTCATATTGTGACTGGTCGACCACCAGTTTTGCTTCTTCCACGGCGTACTTCAGGTTGACCAGTTCATCGCGGGCCTGGCGCATCTGAAGCGCCGTGTCCAACTGGGTCTGGATATACTGTGACTGTGCTTTTTCCAGTTCAAGCTGTGCGTCCTGCATCTTAGTATTGAATTCCGAACGGTCGAGGTCGGCAATCCAGTCTCCTTTTTTCACCATGGTACCTTCATCCACGATCCTGCTGATGGTTACCTGGTATATCCTGAATTCCCTTAACCTTGATGGCCCTTTAATGAGCACGGAATTTTTAGCTTCCAGTTCCCCGGTTGAGTTGACATCGATAATAAATTTGCCCCATTTCACCGGGATCAGGATATCGTTTGAATCTGACCTGGTATTCTGCCGGAAGGCAAAAAAACCAATGGCCGCCACCACCAGGATTCCAAGGCTTATTAACACAATTTTTTTCATACCTGTCAATTTTGGGTTTTAAAATTCGGATCCACATACCCCGGCACATTATCTGCAGCCGGTACCTCAGACGATATCAAATGACGTTTACCATTCAGTGCAGGGAGATAGGTCATTGATTCTATCTTATTGCCTTCAGGTACAGAAGAATAGATGCGGTCACCTTCCTTCAGGCCTTTCAGGATTACCACATCGCTGTTATTTGCCGGCCCTGCTTCCACTTCCTGTTTAGCGATCTTCAGCCCGCTTTTCCTGAATACATAGGTGACGGAGTCATTCTCTGCATGAAGACATTCCAGTGGGATACTTATGACATCCTTCATTTCTCTGACGATTATATGATTCGAAGTAGTCATGGTAGGACGAAGGGAATTATCAGTTCCATCGATCTGAATGATTGCTTCGAAAACCTTGGCATCTGAATTCGGTCGCTGTTCCCCTACATTGGCCACGCTAATGACGGTTCCCGTGAGTTGCTTGTCGGGGAATGCATCGAGGCCAACTTCCACCTGCTGCCCCGGTTTTACTTTTCTCACATCCACTTCATTGATATAGGTCTTGGAAATCATAGATGACATATCCGGTAAAGTGGCAACCGTCGGATTCCAAACCCATACCTGGGACCCGGTTTTAATGACGGAATTGTCCCAGCTTTTTGTATAAATCACCATGCCGTCTTCGGGAGCCCTTATGCTGAACTGATCCGCAAGACCCTGCATGTCACGGAGCTGTTGTACGTCTTTCTGCAGGTCGGCATTAACCTCCTGCATTTTAGCGATATTCTGTTTTATTTTGATCTTATAGTTTTCCTTAGCCTGCACGTAATTTCTTTCAGCTTTTTCAAGTTCATACTCATCCTGCTTGATCGTAGCCGGTGGTTCATATTTTGACTGATCCAGAGTAAGCCGGGCCTGTTCAACAGCGTATTTCAGGTTAATGATATCGTCCCTCGATTTTCTCATTTCGAGGGTGGTATCGAGTTTAGTCTGAAGGAAGGTCGATTGTTGTTTTTCAAGATCCAACTGCGTATCCTGGAGCTTTGTATTAAATTCCGACCTGTCGAGGTCTGCTACCCAGTCTCCCTTTTTCACGACGGTCCCCTCATCCACCATCCGGCTGATCGTAAGCTGGTAAATGCCAAATGTCATAAGCCGCGAAGGTGCCTGGATAAATACGGAATTCCTGGCCTGTAATTCGCCTGAAGTTGTAACATCGGAAATAAAGGTCCCTTTTTTTATAAGGATCTGCGTTCCTTCTGAAACAGCATCCCGTTTTTTAATCAGAAGGATTACTGCAGTTATTATTATTATGAAAACCGCAATTGCAGGTATGGCAATTTTTTTCATGATGCATAGTTTTCCGGCGATATCAGATTATGCAAATTATTCCGGGAAAAAAGTGAAGTCATCGTTTGGCCGATTATTAACACTACCTTGTGAAAAATCAATAAAAATGAAATACCATTAAAAAATGAGGGCATTTTCAGGACATGGTTGCATAACAAATTTAACTTTTTTATCGTGGAATGAAAGAAAAACAATTAAAACCTCCCGACCCGGGCCACGGTTAAATCATATCATACAGGTCGACTATTCATCAAAAATCATTCACAATCCGTGCCCATTCATTGGGGTGCCACAACAGATTAACGCAGTCAGATTGTATTTAGCATATCATCGATAATGATATTTTTTATGACTTCCTGAAATGGTGATGCCAGCCGAACTTTCGCAGTTTTAATTTACATTTGCGTTCGTCAGGAGGAAAACCCTTCTGCCAGGAAAATATAATATCCATTGAAATCCCTGATAAGTTTTATCATTCGGAAAATTCCCCGGAAATACCTTCAAAGGTTCAGCCATGTAATACTCAGGTTCCTTGGCCTGTTTTATGCAGGTAAAAAAACCGAGTGCCCGGTATGCCACCATACCTACACGAAATTTTTCCCCTATGGAAGGAAACCTGTACGCGACAATGCCCTTTGTTTCCATTGCCTTTCGCTGGAACGGCACAGGCTTCTCTGGCTATACCTGAAAGAGCGGACGGCATTTTTCCATGACCCGCTCCGGGTACTGCATATTGCCCCCGAGTTGTGCTTCATTAATCGATTCGAAAACCTTCCTAACCTTGATTATATCACTGCCGACCTGGAATCGCCGCTTGCAAAAGTTAAAATGGAAATACATCATATACCTTTCGGGGATGATGAGTTCGATGTGGCCATATGCAACCATGTGATGGAGCATGTGGACAACGACATCCGCGCCATGGAAGAAATAAGACGGGTATTAAAGCCCGGGGGATGGGCCATTATCCAGTCACCGCTTATGGGGTGGCATCTTAATAAGACTTTTGAAGATCCGAATATTACCGATCCGGATGAACGGGAACGGGTTTACGGTCAAAGCGATCATGTGCGGCTGTATGGAAAGGATTACCCCGACAGGCTTAGGAGGGCGGGATTCAAGGTGAAGGAGGATGATTATGTGAAGACGTTGCCCGGGGATATGATAAAAAGATATGCGTTGCCGGGGGGGGAGATCATTTACTTGTGTGTTAAGGAGTAATTAAGGATAGAAGTTGAGCGAAGGGGATTTGGAATACTTATAGATTATTTATAGCTCAAAGCTGAAAGGTCAAAGCTGAAAGGTCAAAGCTGAAAGGTTAAAGCTGAAAGGTCAAAGCTGAAAGGTGGGAAGTGGGAGATTGAGGGATGGGAGGATTGGAGTGATGGAAGGTTGGAGGAGATGGAGGGGCACGAGTCCTGTAGTGCATGGGTGGTGTTAAGATTCGTGACGGAAGGATACCCACACCTGCCCATCCAGGGAGGGGAAAACCTTTTTTTTAAGGGATCGAGCGGGACGGGTCCTGCAGCGTACGGGAGGCGTTAAGACTCATGCCAGGCAAGGAAAATATCCTCAGAGTCCCTGCCGACGCCAGTTGCCAGGCTGGAGGAGACTCTGAGGGGGGTAGGATCGACTGACGCCAATAAAATACCTACAGTCGTTGGATTTTACCTGTATTGCGGCAAGGGCATTGTCACGACTGATCTTCTGCTGATCGTACTGTCGAAGAACAGATGCCTTAACTGAAACGTCGAGTGAGGAAGGAATTGAGCAATTCTGGCATTTCGTCATGGCAATTTTCAGGATCAGTTGCTCATTGTCGCCCAATGAATGAATTGTCCGGCCATAATCAATAATAAAATTCTTTAAGTCCTTCAGAAATTCAGGGTACATCGCCTGTACCTTTTTATCGCGATCCTGCTGATCAAGTTTTTCGCCTGTGGAAGGCAGCCGGAAAAGATCATTATCCTGGTAGCTCGAATATGTTTTAACGGAATAGATTACACCGTAATCCTTAAGCCTTTCATACGTGGGATCATTCTGGATGAAGTAAGTCTGCGATACATCGGGGTTGAAATAGCTGTGCATGATCTTCGAGAACATGTCAAGATCAGGTGACCGAGTTCCGGTGTCTGAATCGGAGAAACTGATCCGTTTTTTAAATTCATCGAGACTGATCTTGCTGTTTTTATATGAGGTTATGTCCTTTTTAAACACTTCGGCAGTAAACCCGGAATGACTGTCGGAATATCCGTTATCACCATTGAACGACCAGTTGAGAATGGCAAATTCGGGGCCGGAATCCTGGACAACCCGGATCCTGGAATCAGGGCCGAGCTGACTTATAAGGTCGGCATAATCGGCAAAAAATGTTGTTATAGCCTGTTTCAGGTGATCCTTGTAGGATTCTTCTGATTTTTC
>JBJKSY010000039.1:0-9622 GCA_046703645.1 Cyclobacteriaceae bacterium | reverse complement strand
GATACAGGTTTAGCAGAATTTCCCCAGGCTTGTCTTACATATGTTAAGACATCGGCAATCTGACGATCTGTAAGGAAAGCATGGGAAGGCATAATATTCTGGTACATCTGACCATTAATTTCGGTAGGTTGTGAAAAGCCGTTTAGAATAATTTTAATCAAGGCCGTTTCATCACCCTGTGCCACTTTGTTTCCTGCAAGCGGAGGATTCATACCGGGAGCACCTTTGCCATTTTCCATATGACATTGCATGCAATAAGAGGTGTATACTGATTTTCCGGGGAGGGCCTTGCCGTTGACAACAGGCTCCGGTTCCTGGCTGACCTTTGGCTGGTAAAGATGGTGATCCACTGATTGAGGCACTCCTTCCGGGTAATATAATATCCGCCATACTCTGCCATGCTGAGAATCACATATATAAATTGAACCATCGGGGCCTTCAGCAATTCCGCAAGGTCTGAAGAAAGCGTCAGCCGGGTTTGTTACCGGCTTTGGCCCTACGAATCCATCTGCAAAAACCTCCGGGTCACCATTTGGCTTTCCGTTTTTCATAGGCAGGAACATGACCTTGAAGCCCTGCTGGTCATGACCAAGCCGGTTCCAGCTTCCGTGAAAGGCAATAAAAGCACCATGACGGTATTTTTCAGGGAACATGATACCTTCATAAAATAAGAGTCCATCCGGAGCCCAGTGACCGGGGAAACCGAATAATGGCATTTTAGCATTGGCACAATCACCGACTGCTTTGGAATCGCCTCCATATTCGGGATTCAGCAACTTAATTCCCCTGATCTGGTCATAATAACAATAGGGCCAGCCCATATCATCGCCTTTTTCAACATCAAAAAATTCTTCTGCCGGCAATTCCAGATTATCTTCTTCAGAATAATACTGGGGCCAGTAATTGTGAAGATCGTCCCTGCCGTGCTGCACGCAATAAAGCTTGTCTGCATTAAAATTCCAGGACAATGCCACTGCATTCCTGATGCCTGTTGCATACCGGTGCTGGATGTCTTCCACCTGATGAGAAATGCTGTCATTAAATTCCCAGATACCGGCTCTTGTTTCCAATTCGGGACAAGGGTATACGCCTTTGGAACCGGCTGTCCTGAGGTCCTTCTCGCAATCATTGGAATAGGATCCTATATTAACATACATATTTCCCTTGTTGTCGAAAGTAAAGGTTTTTTCCATATGGCCTCCTCCGTTTACCATGGTTACCAGGGTATCGATAGGTCCGGCAGGCAGGAGTTCTCCCGGCGTCAATTTAGAACGATAAACATGTGTCCGGTCTGAAAAATACAGGTATCCTTTATGAATTCCGATACCCGTTCCGGGAATGCCGGTATAACCCTTAATAATATCTGCCCTGCCGTCGCCATTGGTATCACGCATAGCAATGATACCTTTTCCCTCATTGTTCAGTTTCATAAGGTGGACATATATATCGCCATTATTATTTATGGCTATGTGCCGGCCGATTCCAAGTGTATCAACCACCACCACGGCGGCGAAATTTGCCGGAAGTGTAATGCCTCCATTGTTTTTATCCGGAAAAAGTAGTTGTTTCTTATGCCCACAGCCTGATAGAAGGAACAAAGAATAAAGGCAAATTGTCAGGAAATGGACTTGAATTTTTTTGAGTATCATATTGTTTTACGCTAAATGATAAAATAAAACTAATTTCCGAAACAGGGCGACCGGTTTTAATGACGAATAACCGGGGAAACCGATGAAAATAGCGCCCGAAATAGTCCCGGTGATTAAATATCAATTCTTATCGAAATTAAAATTAATCCTGATTAAGCGAAATGACCTTATGAAATATTCTTGTTTTTTTCCTAAATTAAGGTTTAAACATAACTGGAATCCCTTTTGGCAGAAATATTCCCGAATTGACAAAGACCTATTTTGAAATTTAAACTCTGACCGGAAAATGAAAAATTCCATATTATTTTTTGTACTGGCCTGGTTGATGTTCATGTGTTTTTCATGCCAGCCCGGCAATCGTACCGGGAAAGGATATTATACGATTTCCAAAGCAGTACTGGCAGATAAAATTAAAGGCGCCTGGGCCATGCAAACCATCGGTGTAACCTATGGCGGCCCTGTTGAATTCCGGTATTTGAAAAGAATGATCCCTGATTCTGTCCCTCTTGCCTGGTCAGATACTATGATGTACCATAATATGACACAAAATCCCGGGCTTTATGATGACATTTATATGGACCTTACTTTTGTTGATGTATTTCACAGGGATGGCCTTGATGCTCCGGTATCATCTTTTGCCAATGCATATGCCCATGCCGATTATTTTCTCTGGCATGCCAACCAGCAGGGCAGATACAATATCCTGAATGGCATTATGCCCCCGGAATCAGGGAACTGGAAAAATAATCCCCATGCCGATGATATAGATTTTGAGATAGAATCGGATTTTGCAGGTATCATGAACCCGGGAATGCCTGAGAGTGCTTCGAGGATATGTGATAAAATAGGTCATATTATGAATTCCGGAGATGGTTATTACGGGGGTGTATTTATTTCCTCCATGTATACTTATGCTTTCCTATTAAATAATATCAGCCAGGTAGTTGACAGCGCACTTCAAATGATTCCCAAAGAGAGCGAATATTATCAATGCATATCCGATGTGATACGCTGGCATGATCAATATCCTGATAATTGGAAATCAACATGGAATCAGGTTCAACAAAAATGGGGGAATGACATAGGCTGTCCGGATGGTGTAGCCAGTGATTTCGACATTGATGCAAAATTGAATTCAGCTTATGTGGTAATGGGTTTATTATATGGTAACGGGAATCCGGACAAGACCATGGAAATTGCAGCCCGTTGCGGGCAGGATGCGGATTGCAATCCATCCAATGCTGCCGGGGTACTGGGTGCTATGATCGGGTATAAGGGGATACCTCCTAAATGGTCCTCCGGATTGCCATCGATCGAGAATCTAGATTTTAAATATACAACCATGTCATTGAATGATGTTTACAGGATCAGCTTTGAGCAGGCTTTAAAGATGGTGGAGCGTAACGGGGGTGATACGACCGGGGATATTGTCAGGATCAAAATACAAAATATAAACCCCGTTCCGCTGGAACAGAATTTTCCGGGATATAAACTGGGAAAGATCATTCCGATTAATACTACGATAAATCAATCCTCGAAAAGTAAAGTTTTTGAAACGGATTTCGAAGGTATTGGATTTGTAATCCGCGGAGTGCCCAGAAACGCCAATTATAATGATTCTTATGACCTGCTTACTCCCGAGGAAACTGATCATGATTTTTCATTATTGCTGAATTGTTCAATAGATAACGGCCCGGCACAGGAAGTTAACCTGCCGCTGGATTTTTTAAAACGAAACACAGAAGTAATATATTTTAAATACGGATTAATGCCAGGTAAACACCATGTAAAAATTCAGGTATTGAATTTAAAAAAACCGGTATATCTTGATCTTTGGAACATGATAGTTTATACCTTATGAGGAAAACGTTAATAATAATATATGCGGGACAATTTTAAACTTAAGGAGATTTTTTAAAATAACAAAAGTGCCGAGAAGTAATGAAAAGAATTGTAGAGGATGATATCAGGAGAATGTATAAAGAAATTCGGGATGATGCAGGTGTGATAATTGATCAGAAGATCGTCAATGAATTACCTGCACCCCTTCAGAAATACATTGGATTAACCTGTAAAAATCTTAATGAAAAAATATCTTCGGTCAGACTGAAGCAGGAAGGAATGTTCCGGACGGGAATCAATGCGGGGTGGATGCCCTATTCCGCTGAGCAATATTTTCGTATTGACATGCCTGCATTTACCTGGTTTGCCAAAATGAAAGGTCCGCTGGGTTTTAAATTTTATAGCCTTGACAATCTTATTGAAGGAAAAGGAAAGATGATGGTAAAAATTGCTAATCTATTTACTATAACAGAGGCTGAAGGGGCCGAGATAACTCAGGCAGTACTTGTCAGGTATCTTGCGGAAATGATATGGTTTCCTGCGGCGTTTGCAAGCAGATATATAACATGGGAAAGCCAGAGTGATCTTTCGGTAAAGGCAGTCCTAAAATGCTGGAACCTTGAGGTAAGCGGGATCTTTAATTTCGAACCTGATGGCAGGATTTCATCTTTTGAGGCAAAGAGAAATAAGCCTGCGGGAAAATACTATTTTCCCGAAGACTGGTCGGTCGTCATCACGGAATACAGGAAATTCAGAGACTTGTATCTGCCCGCTGCCTGCGAAGCAACCTGGAAATTGAATATCGGGGAGCTTACCTATATCAAAATAATGTTGACCGCAGTTGAATACAATCGTCCTGTGAAATTTAGCTAGCCTGGTTACGGGAATGTATATTTTCAGAAGAAATAAAGTTTTTATAGAAAACAATAAAGGTCAGAGTAATTATCACTGAACCAGAAAAGTAAGAATTAAGAAATTTTAACATTCTTCCCCGGATATTAATGATTGCCCAGGAAACCGGATAATATTAAAATAGTTATTTTAGTATAGCTTATCTTTAATGTTCTAATTTTTCCCTTACTCTCTCGCTGGAGCCTCGGAAACAGATGACGCCGGAGAATGAAATTTATATCAATTTCGATTCTTTTATTGATTCCATATTTTAAGGTTTTTGCCCAGGAAACTGTTGATCCTTATACAGAAAAATATGATCTGAAAATCACGCTGGGACTTGACTTCTGGAGAGCCCTTGATAATAATGCCTCGCCGCTAAAATATAAATCCAATCAGACCGAATTAGGGTTTCACTTCGATTATTTCACGGGGAGATCGGTATTCACACTTGGGATCATCGGATCCCTGGGTACGCTATATCCGGATGATTTCAGGGAAAGAAAAGTGTACTTCATCGAACAGGAATATGGCGGAAAAACAAAAACAGTTAGTGTGCAGGCAAATGGAAGCCTGATTGGATTGAAGTTAGTGGCTGGTTACCACTATATTACAGGATTGCCCGGTAGTAAAAATTATCCGGAGCCCGGTGTTGTTATTTCGGAATCGGCTTTTAATCCCACCGGATTTACAAGGCCTGGACTCATGAATCTTTTTAGCCTTGAACCTTCGTTTATTTACATACACGATTTTTCCGGGTTCACAGGGATACAGTTATTTGGCGATTTTCCGTTATTATCCCTGGTAACCCGTTTGCCATATAATAATACAATTTCATTGCCCGGGAAAAATGTAATCTCAGGATTCTTCCTGACAGGTACAAAGTTTAGCTCTCTGAGAAATGTACAAGGAATTGATACAGGAATGAATATTCGATTTAAAATGGGCAACAGCGTGATGTCGACACTGAATTACAAGTATGATTGGATTTACGTAAAGAATCCACGATCACTGAATATGTCAATTAATTCAGTTTCCGGGAATTTATTCCTGCTTCATTCTTGAAATAATGAAAAAGATTAATATTTATGAAGTGAAAAAAATCATGTTTATTTTATGGTGTATTACCTTGTGGCCCGGTTTCCTGGCAGCTCAAACGCCGCAAAATTCTCCTGAAAATAATTTTGAACAGTTATGGAAGGACTTTGATGAATATTACGGGCAATTTAAGGTTAAAGGAGTTGACTGGGACTCGATTTACAATATATATAAGCCTATGGTGACAAATGATATGACGGACAGGGATTTTTATAACCTTATAATATCCATGCTGACTCCGCTCAATGACCCTCATGTTACTTTATATCCGACTACCCCTGAATTACCCCGCTGGAGTATCGACCTGGATAGCGGTACTAAGGTAATAAAGGATTTCAGCTATGATTTAGTAAAGAGAAAATATATTACAAAATGGATAAGAAATGACGGGCCTGTGCAATATGGGATAATTGATAAAAATCTTGGTTATGTTCACTATGATAATTTTGAGATCGGTCTCAAACGCCTTCGAAACATTATGAACAATGTAGTAAAAGAACTGAAAGATACAAATGGGATTATTATTGACATCCGCGATAATCCTGGAGGAAGGGACCCTTAATCGCAACTTGCTGCCGGGTATTTTATTTCAGCGAAAAAATTATATATGACCAGTAAAAAGAGATCCGGTCCACAGCAGGATCAGTTTTCAGCTCCCTTGAACTGGTATGTGATCCCCCAGCGGGATCATCTTGATTCAAAGATTGTTTTGCTTACCACACGTTATACAATGAGTGGAGCCGAGACTTTTGCCCTGGCACTTAAAACATCCGATCGTGTGATCCAGGTTGGGGATACAACAGGCGGGGCTTTCTCGGATAATATATCCCGGGAAATGTATAACGGCTGGATTTATACCATATCCGTCGGGAATTACAGGGACAGCAATGGTAAAAGTCTTGAAGGTGTTGGAATTGCTCCTGATGTTGTGATCAGGAATTCACCTGAAGAAATTAAACAGGGAAAGGACAGGGCTCTTGAATATGCAGTCCACTACCTTGAGCAGTGAAGTTATCGGTCAATAATTTTCCTTTCGTCCTTTTAAGAGAATTAAGAAAAGTACAGACAAGGCCTGCAAGCCGGATGAAAAGATAACCAGTGAAAAAAGTGAAATATCATAAAGTATTCCCAGAACTGCACTTCCAATGAACCATGAGATCCCAAAAACAGCATTCTGTAATCCATGACCGGTCGCCCTTCGTTCTTTGGAAATCAGTGTTGTAATAACGGCCCGCATGACGCTTTCCTGGGAAGCCATTCCGATTCCCCACAATACAAGCCCGAAAATAATTCCCGTTTGATTTCCAAAGAAACACAGCGGTGTTGATGCTGCACTGAGCAATGAGGCAATAATAAGAGCCCAAAGCCCGATACGGTCAAATAATTTACCGAGTACAAGAGCTGCGATACCATCAGATACCATAGCAACAGCATATAATACGGGAATAAATGAATCACTTACTGTCTGAGTTTTGCCCAGGTGGAATGCAACCAAGGCGAAATCGGCAAATCCGGCTGCAAATACTGCTGAAAAAGCCATATAAATCCAATAGCTCCTGTCAAAATTCTTAAATGTCAATCCTGTTTTTTTCGTTTCAAGGTTTTCCGGGTTGGGGAACTTCCATTTTGCAACTGATAGGGATGTAAGAGAAAAAATAGCCGGGATAGCAAGAATCCCGAAGGCCCATGCAAAATCATTTCCCTTCAGGTATAACATTCCGGCTGTGATAAGTGGACCCAGTGTTGCCCCTGCCTGGTCCATAGCTTCATGAAGTCCGAAACCCCACCCGATACCCGTGCTGGTTGAGGCATTTGACAGCATCGCATCCCGCACCGGGGCGCGAATTGCCCTGCCTATTCTTTCTGCAAAAACAAGAACGATGGCGAAAGCTAAATGACCTGCCAGGGCCAGGAGGGGAACTGCAATCAGATTAATGAGGTAACCTGCAATGACTATACTCCACCTGAGCTTCCATTTGTCGGCAAGAATACCGGAGAATAACCGGAAAACATATCCCAGCAATTCACCGGTTCCGGCAATAATTCCTACGGCTGCCCCGGTAGCACCCAAAACCCCCAGGTATACGCCTATTATGCTGCGTGCACCTTCATAGGTCACATCAGCAAACAGGCTTACAAATCCAAAGGCAATTATGAACTGGATGGCCTTTTTATATGCCGGACCGTTTTTTTCTAATTTGATTTCCATGTAATTGGCTAAAGGAAAATATTCTGACCGGTACGAAAAGTAAATTTTATTTTAAAAATAATGGTTTCCAATCTTTATACGGCTTTTTAAATAGATACTAACTTAACCTCACGGGAATCAAGCTATTAAATGATCTCCGGTTCCTGTTGACTCAGGCAATGCCAGGAGCCAAGCCCCCAGATGATCTCTACTGAATCTATGCCAATAACCGGTCGGTCCGGAAAGCATTGCTGGATAAGATCTATGGCATTTTGATCCTGCTTGCAACGGTATGTCGGAACGATTACCGATGCATTGCAGATGTAGAAATTAGCATATGAAGCGGGTAAGCGCTGATCCTGAAAATAAACTTTGTCCGGCATGGGTATTTCCACAATTGATAGCATTTTGCCGTTAATTAATCTTGTATTTTTTAAAACGGCAAGGTTTTCCTTTAAAGGCTTGTGGTTAAAATCTGCGCGATCCGGTTCAATCATGGTGATGACAGTGTCTTCATTGACAAACCGGGTAAGGTCATCAATATGCCCGTCTGTATCATCACCCTCAATACCGTCACCTAGCCATATTACCTGTTCGACCCCATAATAGTCCATTAAGTATCTTTCAATCTCAAGCTGATTTAGGCCGGGATTTCGATTCGGATGAAGTAAGCAGGAAGAAGTAGTGATGAGTGTTCCCCTTCCATTGAAATCCACCGCGCCTCCTTCCATTACGATTTGCGGATGAAAAAGCGGAAGGCCTTTAAGATGTGCGATTCGGGCAGGTATCACTGAATCAAGGTCGGAAGGATATTTTCCTCCCCAACCGTTGTATTTCCAGTTAACAACTGCCTTTCGCTTTAATATTTCATTTATAAGAAATGCAGGACCATGATCACGGCACCAGGCATCATTAGTGGGATGAATGTGACATCGAATATTACCTGGATCAATACCCGATTTACCAAGAACTTCTGATACTTGGTTCCTCATGTTTTCATCAATCACATTGATGTTGACCAATTCTCCTTTTGAGATTTCTCTAATAAACTGATGGTAATAGGGAAATATGGTATTGATTTTTCCCGGCCACGAAACTTCATTATGAGGGTAACTTAACCAGGTGGAACTGTGTTTGGTCCATTCTGCCGGAAAACGGTAGCCCAGGTCCCTGGGGGTTTTGACCTCAGCAATATCCATATTTTCAGTCAAGAAATCTATTAGTCACCGGCAGATAAGTATCAATTCTTCTGTCACGTAGAAAAGGCCAATGCATCCGGTAAAAATCAATTTTTGAAAGATCAAGTTCATGAACAAGGAATGAATCCTTATCATGAGGTGCCTGAACAAGAATATTTCCAAACGGGTTACATATGAAAGAGCCACCCCAGAAATTCATATTTTTTTCCTTGCCGGTCCTGTTTACTGATACCACGTAAACGCCATTGGCAATTGCATGGGATCGCTGAATTGTTTGCCATGCATTGAATTGTTCTTCATTTACTTCCTTGCTCTGAGAATCAGCCCAGCCGATGGCGGTAGGATAAATTAATATTTCAGCTCCCAGAAGGCTGGTAATACGTGCTGCTTCCGGATACCATTGATCCCAGCAAATGAGGACACCTATTTTGGCAAATTTTGTTTTAAATACCTTATATCCTGTATCCCCCGGGGTAAAGTAGAATTTTTCATAGTATCCCGGATCATCAGGAATATGATTTTTCCTGTATTTACCAAGCAAACTTCCATCCGCATCAATCACTATCGATGTATTGTGATATATTCCATCCGTCCGTTTCTCAAAGAGGGAGGCCACTAGCACTATGTTTAATTCTTTGGCTAAAGAGGAAAGTTGTTCTGTCAAAGGTCCCGGAATGGGTTCTGCCAGTTTGAAATTATCGTAACTTTCTTCATCGCAAAAATAGAGGGAGGAAAAAAATTCCTGGGTACAGATG
>JBJKSY010000038.1:0-3236 GCA_046703645.1 Cyclobacteriaceae bacterium | reverse complement strand
CTCGGTGAGAATATTCGATGAAACATTAACGGACGTGACGGCCCAAGTGGGTGTAAGCGCATCAGTAGATTGCTCGATATCCCAGTTGAACATGACCAACGGCGGAAGCGGGTATACTTCGGCGCCGACAATCACATTTTCTTCCGGGGGAACGGGAGCAAACCTTCCTGTTGTCCAGGTCAGCTCGTTTGCCACTGCCTATTCTTTCAGCCTGGATAATTCAGCGGATTCCGGGAGTTATGTACTTATGCCCACTGTAAATATCACGCTGGCAGACACTTTAGGCACTGCCGTAAATAATATTCTCACAGTAAGCGGAGGCTCTGTGAATTATACTGATGATATCAATAACCTTCTGGCCGTAAGTGGAGGAAAGGTGGTTTATATTGATCCCTCACTTCAATATCTGACCGCAAGAAGTTCCGGGACTCCTTCCGCAACTGTGACAGATATAGTATCTTCTTCACCGATCGCTGATGTGAATATTGGCAACAACGGCAAAGTATCAGGTTTAACATTGACATACGTTAACGGTCATCTCGGGGTAGGTTATATTAATAAGTTCGGTGTAACCATACAGAAAACGATCAGTACTGCCCCGGGATCGGGGGCGTCAATTGACCTGACAGATTTTGCGAAGTTGGCTACCGGAGAATACCTATGGTCTGGTAATTATAATGTTGTTTCAGGAGGGAACAACTACCTGCAACAGTTGAATTTCCCGTTTGACAATAATTATACCGGCTTCTTCGATAATTCGGGCAGGTTTGATTATTCCATAAACCTGAACGATGGGTTTGATGGTAATTTTCCATCATCCATACAGGTGTATCCCGGAAATACCTATCATCTTAATGTTTATTACGGATCCGGCGCTGTTACCGATATCAATAGCTTATTTCCCGGGTTCGTACTTGACTAATGCTAATATCAATATGGACTTAGATTTTAGATCGAATATTTAAAGAAAGTCAAATTATTTATGTGTTAAGTGCAAGATTTAGTAAATTAATTGATTCATGGAATCAGTTTGGCCAAGTAAAATGTCATGACAGGCCTTTTATTCATTAGGATCCAAATTAGTTTCATTATAACTGTCACACGTATGTATCATGTTAGAAAAAGGTTATTAATGGTTTTGTGCTGCATTGGGTTTTTGATGTACCGAGTAATGCCAGTCAACGCTCAAAGCAATCAGCAGGATGTTTCGGTTCCGGAACCTTCTATAGCTCTGATCCACTGGGGATTTAAAGCGGGGACGACATTGAGCCAGTTTAACCAGTCGGGACTTACAATAGGATTAGACGGAGGGGTTGTTCTTAAAAGCGATATTTCCCGGATTTTCGGAATTCAGGCTGAATTTCTGTACATCATGGAAGGAAGCAGCAGGGGAGATTATACCTTATCAGTAAGCGATATTGGAGGAAATGTTACATACCAGACATTCACGAACAGGGCGGTAAGCCTTCAGTGTGTGAGCCTGCCTATCCTGGGCATTATACACCTGGGATCCGTCGAAGGTAACATCAGGCCAAAGGTCATGTTAGGGGCTTCCTACAGTTATTGTTTTGCCGCATTTGAACGGTTCGATGACCATTTTGTATTTACTGATGGCACTGAAGGCGTAGCCGGAAACCAGGTGGAAAATGTGCTTTCCAATTATCGGAATAACCAATTTGACGGGATCGGAGGATTTGGCATTGATTACGACCTCACTGATGGTCATGTCTTTGGTTTTGAGGTTCGCTATCATCAGGGTTTGAACGATATCAATTTATTCAAATCACCTCGTGAAGGCGGGGCGATCTTTAAAAATACAATTTGTATCAATTTCAGTTACCTGTTCTAACATTTGTAAATCGTAAAATTTAGAGATATGAGAACATCAAGACTATTCTATTTAATGGCATGTGTTGTCGTTTGTGCTTTGGCCTTTCTATCCTGTAAGGATAATTTCAGCGAGGAAGATTTTCTGAAATTGCAGGCTCAACTGGCAAACCAAAGGGACTCCCTGAATAACCTTCAGCAGACCCAATCGGCAAACGAAGCCGAATTACTGCTTTCATGGACTATCCAGGTACAGGAGAACCGTATCCCTGTTGAAGGCGCACAGGTGGTGGTGAAAACCAGTTCAACGGATTCAGCCACCACGCTGACGGCTACTACGGACACCAACGGCTTTGTGAATTTTACAAATGTTGCAACGGGCAGAGAAATCGTAAGGGTAACGAAAGCCGGATACCTTACGGCTAATCTTGCTGTCGAATTCGAACCAAACCAAATCATCACAACCGGGAATATATCAACTCCAGTCCGTCGGTCCGAGTCATCCATCATTCCGTTGTTCTCGGTTTCGTCCACACAAACCGCAACGATAACAGGTACAGCAAAAGCGGATACCGATCTCACCAATAATATAGGGGAAAATGTTCCGCAGGGGACAATAATCCGGGCTAATATTGCGGAGGCCCTGCAACAGGCAAATCTTATCTACCCGGAACAGACCGATACTTCCATTTTAAATACACAACGGATTTTAAGCTATGCCGTGGAAGGCGGCGAGAATGTAGGGATCGGAACCGTCGATGCCAACGGCAATTTCACAATGACGGTTCCGGCACTGTCTGAAGGAACAAATGTTTCTTTCATTTACGATAATTTCCAGGCAAAAGTCCACCAGGCAGTCATGTGGGATGAATCTTCGGGCAAAGCTGTTACCCCGGCTTATGTTGATATTGACCGTATATTCGGACCGGATTATTCTTCCAACCCAGCTTATGTTCAATATGTTCCGGGTGCCCTGGCGGTATTTCCCGATCCTCCCGCTATGGCCTCGGGATTCAAGGTCGATAACTTTGTGGCACAGGGCCGTGACCTTGGCGTATGGAACGCAGCGGTAGCTTTCAATGATAACCTGTCGGAACAGAATGTAATATACTGGATCAAAAGCCTTGGAAGCAAGCTAAGCAAATCACCTACCATCGCTATAAGCGGCGGGGGAGGCACCGGTGCAGCAATGGATGACTACCTGAGCGGTTATGCAACGGGGATCACGGTGAGCAACCGTGGAAGCGGGTTCTCCCCGGCGGCGACCTTTACCCTGGAGATCGACTGGATCGACAGCAATGACAATCCTAATTTGATCAACAGTTTCGGAGTGGTGATAGGATCAGACGGAAAACTACCGGCCACGATCGATTTACCTGCCACCGGGAATAATGGATCCGTAGGTCTGA
>JBJKSY010000037.1:0-2399 GCA_046703645.1 Cyclobacteriaceae bacterium | reverse complement strand
CAACAATCTCGCCGGGGGCTGTTGCTGCGGGCACAATGAATCCGCCGGGACACATACAGAATGAAAACACCCCGCATGAACGGTCATTGAAATTTACCTGCGAAGTCAATGAATAACTGGCTGCCGGGAGAAATTCTCCACGGCTTTCGCAGTGGTACTGTATCCGGTCGATGATCTCCTGCGGATGTTCGATCCTCACTCCCAGAGCAAAAGGCTTAGGTTCCAGCAGGATGGATCGCTTATGAAGCATGTAATAGATATCCCTTGCCGAATGACCTGTAGCGATCATTACCGCTTCACCTGTATACCGGTTCCCGTCCTGGTCGATGACGCCGCGGGCTTCATCGTTTTCGATGATAAGGTCCGTAACCCGTGCATTGAAATGAAATTCCCCGCCGGCATCCAGGATGCTCTTCCGGATGTTTATGACAATATCCGGAAGCTTGTTGGTCCCGATATGCGGATGTGATTCCACCAGAATGGATGTGCTGGCATTATGTGCCACGAATATCTCCAGTACCCTTTTCAGGTTTCCTCGTTTCTTGCTGCGGGTATAAAGCTTCCCGTCGGAATAGGTTCCCGCCCCTCCCTCACCAAAGCAGTAATTGGAATCCGGATCCACCAGCCCTTCCTTGTTGATGGCCGCCAGGTCCCTTCGTCTAGAACGTACATCCTTTCCCCTCTCCAGTATCACCGGCTTTATGCCCAGTTCCAGGAAACGAAGAGCGGCAAACATGCCTCCCGGCCCCGACCCGACAATGATAACTCGCCGGGAATTCCTTACGTCAAGGTATTCTTTATTGTAGCTGATGAGCGATGAGGGTTTCTCTCCGGTATAAATAACAGCTTCGATGTTTACCTTTACATCCGAATGACGGGCATCGACCGAACGCCTTACCAGTTGGACAGTTGTATCAGCGGTATCCTGAACACCGTATTTTTTTAAAAGAAAAGTCCGCAGGTTATTCTCTTCATAACCGATTTCAGGGGGCACCGAATCCCGGATCTCTTTTTTCAATTGGATGGATTTTGATATAAATTTAATTCATATTGATGGCATCAATCTATGAAATTTCCCTATCTTTAGTGATATCAGGATATAACCAGAACCGATCCAAACTTAAAACCGATCAATTCTCAGGACATATTTTTCATTTTTTTAAAAGGGTATTAATAATTTTTAGTTCCGGGCTTTGGTTTCAAATCGCATAATGCATTTACTATGTGTTTAAATGCTGATCATCAGCAAGTCTCATGATTATTATTGTTTGATTTTTTAAACCCAGTTAAGAATGAAAACTTTTTTAATGTATTATCTCCGGGTAATTACTTTCTTCATGGCAAGTCTCGGATTTATAATTTCCTGTTCCGACCCGGTTGAAAGGCATGCCATGGCCGACCTGTCCTTGACAAGACTCTCTATATCCAATTCAACCCCAGAAGCAATAACTTTCAATTTTACTTTTAAAAATATTGGGGCTTTGCCTGTTTATTTACAGGATTCCAACCGAAACCAGGCTCCACTGATAACCGGAAGAGCCTACCTCTCATCCAATTCAGTACTTGAACCCGGAAAGGATCCGCTGTTTTGCGAAATAAACTTTTGTTATATGTGCATCCCGGAAAGTCTTAACCCCGGCGATTCGGTAAACCTTAGTTACGCTGACAGCATGCATATTAATACATCCTCCTTTCCTTATTTCATTCTGGAAATTAACCTTAACCCGGATGTTATTGAATCGGATTTATCCAACAATAGCATGTGCATTCTCCGGGATCCCTGTGGGAACAGTCCCTGCCCCGACCTGGTAGTGACCTCCCTGCAGGTTACCAACTGGTCGGAATATGATGTGGTCTATACCTATACTATTAAAAATATCGGCCAAAAGGCGGCACATCTTTCCGGACCATCCGGGGAAGCATGGGATGTGTTTTATACCGCCTCGTATTTTTCGACTGATTCCACTTTGAATTCCCCGTTAGCACTTAATTCCTGTAGCCCCAATCCAAAATGTCCGATGCCGGATAGCCTCAATCCCGGGGAATCTTTCACCGAAACAAATCACTGCGGCCCGATCATCCGCCAGGGCTGGCATATCAACCCTGAAGATGCCCCTTACCTGATCTTCAAAGCCGATATATCGCTCATGGTATGTGAGTCGGATGAAAATAACAATACCCTAGTCACGAGATTCCCCAAAGAAAAATGTATTGAGGGTCATTGCCCGGATCTTGTGATATCTGAATTAAGCGCTTCGAAAACCGGGAAAGACTCAATAACCGTCAATTATGTACTTGATAATGCGGGTCCGGGAATGGTATACCTGGGAGGACCGACCTGGGACGAAGCGGATAATGTAAACGTGAAAGCCTTCTTGTCGCCGGATTCCCTTTATGAC
>JBJKSY010000036.1:0-4072 GCA_046703645.1 Cyclobacteriaceae bacterium | reverse complement strand
TGTCCAAGTTTCTGGATAATCTGCTTGATGAAATTGAATATGAAAATGATTACAGACGCATACAGTATTCCATAAAAAAAATCCTCCTTCAAAATATAATGCTGGAAATCCTGGCTTTTCAAAACATCCGTAAATGAAAGATGAAAGCGGATCATTCTGGAGACAGCAATTTCAAAAAAAATTACGCCGGATATAATGATTAAATAATAGAAGGTTCTGATGACGATTATGACAGGAAATCTAAACCTTCTGATCCTTTTCTTATACAGATTAAATTCGAAATAAATTGTAGCCAGGGCGATCAGAATTCCAATAATAAAAGTATTTATGAAAGGACTAATTCTGCTAAAGCCATCATATAACATGGTATAGATTTGGGATAATATGACGGCTATGAGAAAGATGGTTAATGCGTTCTTTCTTCTTTGCGCCCTAAGTTTTGACATTTATCTCTCTCTTAAAAAATCAGGCGAAATCAAGCTTTCGTAATATAAGAAAAATATATTACAAATACATGAAAATGAAATAATTATATAGTGCTTTTAGGTAAAATGACAGAAGAAAATTTGACCTGTCGATCTTCAGTCAAATTTCCGCTGAACTTTAAGCCGTCGATCCGGCTGTTTGGTTAAAACATCATTGAATCGAAACTCCCTGGTTTCTACCTTTATCCGGAAGTCCGAGCATATGTGTTCAACTTCCTGCTGAAAACAAAAATACCCGCCTATCCGGCAGGGCATTCTGTCTCACCTGCAGAGGGTGAGGGATTCGAACCCCCGGTCCCTGAAAGGGACAACGGTTTTCAAGACCGCCGCGTTCGACCACTCCGCCAACCCTCTTTAACGACTTTAAATTCAGTCAAAAGTTGAATTTAAAGCCAGTTGTGATCTTAACGATGCGAAATTAATTAAAAATGAACATCTTTTTATGAGTACTTTATTAAAAATCATTTCTCCCTGGATAGGATCATTTATATTTTTCACAAATTACCACATATTCCTTTGAATCAGGGGATAAATTTCCGCCATTAAAATCTCCCAGAATTTTATATTGATCAAATTCAGAAAGTTCTATAAGGTGTTCCAACTCAAACCTGAAAAAATACCTGAGATCCAACTCCCATTCATCATGCTTTTTATGGCCATCCTCATCCCAGTCCAGCAGAAACGTAATATGAATTACCTGGTTCACAGTGTCGGGATGATTTGAAACAGTCCTGCGAAGTCTTTTGCCCGGTTCATATTCGCCGTCAAAATCTACAAAATTATCTATCCCATGAATGAGGTAATTAAAATCCGGTATGAATACATCGAATATGAACCGGCCTCCCGAGTTCAGATGCCTGTAAACATTATTAATCGCTTTTAACTGCTCCGCTTTTTCTGTCAGGTGCATCATCACCCTGAACGGGGCAAGGATAAGATCAAAATTATACGAATAATTAAAATCAATGATATTCTGAAGGCTGATCCTGCCGGAATCCCCCTTATCCAGCTTTTTACTGAGCCGGTCTATCATCGAAGGACTGATATCCAGACCATAAATATCCGCCCCCGATTGCAGGGCATTAATAAACAGACGGCCGGTCCCCGCACCGGTTTCCAGCACCCTGCCCCTTGATTTCAGGGCTTCATTCAGGTAAAATTCCTGATCGGAAGAATCACGCTGCTGATGGTAGATCACGTCATAGAAGCGTGCAAAATTTTCAGGGTAAGCGAAGGTCATAGACTTAAAAATATTCAGAAATTTAAAACATAATTTTATTTTACGTGTTATACATTCTAAACTAGCAAATACCTTATAAGTTAAAACTAGCCAAAATTATGAGAAATCTTCCTGTTATTGTTTGTTCACTGGTCCTTGCCTGTGCCGGTTGTAAACAGCTCAACAAGCTGACCCAGTTCAATATGGATTACACTGCTTCGGTCGTCATCCCGTCTTCAACCGTGGTCAACCTTCCTTTTGATGTCATGACTCCGCCCGTGCAATCCAACGCCCAATCCACCTTCGCGAATAATAACACCGAGAAGAACCTGGTACAGCATATCAACCTCAAAAAAATGACTCTTACAATCACGGATCCCGCCGGAGCGGATTTCAGCTTCCTCAAATCGATCAGTATCTACATTTCTGCAAGTGGTTTAAGTGAAACCAGAATGGCATGGCTTGACAGCATCCCCGCAGGATCTGGTAATACCATCGACCTCAACACCACAGGGGAAGACCTGCAGGAATATGTCAAGAAGGATACGTTTTCATTACGACTCAATACCGTTACCGATAAGCTGCTCACCTCCGATTATCATGTTGATTCCCATTCCACTTTTTTCGTTGATGCCAAAATCCTCGGCCTCTGAGCCGTCGGGGAGAATAAAAATTCGTGCATTCCTGAAATTTCCTTTACTTTTGCGCTCAGATGAAATTCTCGGAATTCAATTTCGACGGGCGCCTGCTGGAAGCCCTAACTTACATGAACTTTGAAACAGCGACCCCTGTGCAGGAACAAGTTATACCTGTGATCCTTGAGAACAGGGACCTTATTGCCTGTGCCCAGACAGGCACCGGAAAAACGGGAGCTTATGTGTTACCGGTTCTGGAAAAACTCGCGAGGAAGAAATCTCTCCATATTGATACCCTGGTAATAGTACCGACGCGTGAGCTGGCCATCCAGGTGGAACAGCAGGTCCAGGGATTTTCATATTTTATTTCCTCGGGTTCTTCCATCGCTGTTTATGGCGGGGGTGACGGAAGGGACTGGGACCAGGAAAAATCGGCTTTGAGAAACGGTACCGATATCATTATTGCCACACCCGGCAAGTTGCTGGCCCACCTGAAAATGGGTGATATTCATTTTGACCACCTGAATCACCTGATACTCGATGAAGCGGATAAAATGCTGGACATGGGCTTCATCGACGATATCAAAACCATAATCTCCTTTCTGCCTAAAGAAAGGCAAACGCTTATGTTCAGCGCGACCATGCCTCCGGCCATCAGGGACCTGGCAAAGAAAATCCTCAAAGATCCTGTCGAAATTTCACTGGCGGTATCAAAACCCGCTGAAGGCGTGGATCAGAAAGTTTTCAGGGTGACCGAAGATACCAAGGTAAAACTGATCAATCACCTTATGGCCGAGAGGAATGATTATGAAAGCATCCTGATCTTCACATCCACAAAGAAAAAGGTTTCCGGAATTGTGTCCTCCCTGAAAACACATGGCTTCGATGTGCAGGGAATATCTTCTGACCTTGAGCAGAAGAAACGCGAGGAAGTACTGGAAAAATTCCGGGCCCGCCAATTGCGTATCCTTGTAGCTACCGATGTAATGAGCCGTGGCATAGATATAAAGGAGATCAACCTGGTTATAAATTATGATATACCCCTCAGCGCCGAAGACTATCTACACCGCGTCGGGAGGACGGCCCCCGTCAACAGCAAGGGGGAAGCCATCACCCTGACAACCCATAACGACGCTTATAAACTTAAAAGAATTGAAAAGCTGATCGGCATTAAAATTCCGGAAATTCAGCCCCCTTTCCCTGTACCGCAGGAATCAAAAGACTCTAAGGAGCATATGTCCCGGTTTTCAGGCAGGAAAAATTTTTCCAATAAGTCTAAAAATAGTTCGAACCGTAACAGGGGACATAATGGCCGAAAACAGGGAAATAACGGCAACAGATAAAAGACCTCTGTGTGAAAATTATTACTACCGGACAATTAATTTTCCGCATTTCGATTAAAATAACGGTCCAATTTCCTATTTTTCGAAACTTTAATTAAAGTTTACCCTTCCGATTATTTTTTGCGAAAAATAAAAAGTATTTGAGGAAATGACGAACGAGATTTTAAAAACTCCGGAAAAAAATGAACGGCTGTATTCCCTCGATTTTTTCCGCGGACTAACCATGTTCCTGCTTATTGCCGAATCCACCAGACTTTATGAATTGGTGAATGAAAAAGTAACTCCGGGAAGTTTCTTTTATTATATCGCGGAGCAATTCGAACACCATCCCTGGCATGGACTCCATTTCTGGGACCTTATCCAGCCCTATTTCATGTTCATTGTCGGGGT
>JBJKSY010000035.1:0-4641 GCA_046703645.1 Cyclobacteriaceae bacterium | reverse complement strand
ATTTTAAGGTAAGCATTCGGATCGGTTGGCATCTGCTGCGTTACTGCGGCCTCCAGGGTCGAAAAATCGGTAATTGCAACGGCAATTATGACCCCTCCGCCAAGACGCTTCATGAAATCCCGCCTCGACATGCCCTGGGGCAGGTATGACAGTCTTCTTCTTGCCGGCTTGTCGTTCTTTAAACTGGCCCTGGCTCTTCCTGATATTTTCCTGATGGTTGTTATCATAACTTGGTCCCTCCTTTCATTACTTCTGCGGCAGATTCCATGGCTTCAATGATCCTTTTATGTGCGCCGCAACGGCAAAGGTTGCCTTCCATAGCGTCAACTATTTCCTGGCGCGTGGCCCCGGGATGCTGGCTCAAAAAACTGTAAGCGGTAACGACCATACCCGGAGTACAAAATCCGCATTGCATGGCATCATGATCTACGAAAGCCTGCTGGACAGGATGTAACTTTCCGTTAATGCTCAGGCCTTCTATGGTGACTATCTTTTTGCCGTCAACCACACTCGCAGGTATGGAACAGGAACGGACCGGCTGGTTGTCAAGCAAAACGGTGCAGGCCCCGCAAAACCCCATGCCGCAGCCGAACTTGACCCCGGTCATTTCCATTTCATCTCTCAATACCCAGAGAAGCGACCGGTCCCTTTCCAGCTCTATCTCCTTTGGTTTATTATTCAGTTCAAATCGAATGGTTTGTTTCATAGTACCTCCTTGATGTTACTCCATGTTCAAAATAGGAATTTGATTTATTTTCAAAATATGATTCGTATCCCAGAAAAGCATGGCCGGATGAATGGCAATTTTCGTTATCCGTCACCGGAAATTTAATGGATGTGAACAAAGGCGGGGCAAATGTGGAATTCAGTTCCGGATGATTCATGACTTCAAAATTCACTATACTATTTTCACAGCCCATCCCACAAGGCTAAAATGAAATTTACTCATTTCATCCAAGAATTCAACGGAATTCCCGGATTTTATGATAAGGGAATGATCCGTGTTCATTTTACAGGTATTCTGTCCTTATTTTAACAGGTCAAATATTCGATGGTATCCGTGAAGAAAGATCATTATACTTAATGAAGTATAACATCCCGATTCGTGAATTCGTGGCTTGAATTCAATCTCCGGGGAACTTATTTTCCTGGAATATTATGGAAATAAATACTCCTGAAAAGTATTTAAAATTTAAGAAATCCTGCTCAGTAATAGGCTTTGTAATCGATTCTTATGTTCAATGATGTCACCTGGTTTTTTTTGACTTCCACCGGGTTGATCAGTCCCCTATTGTCAAGGGAATTAGCATAAAGACCTTTTTCTTCCCCGACAAATACGGAATAGGTACCTGCAGGAAGGTTTAGGCTGTAATGCCCTGAACTGTCGGACTTTATCTTTTTCACCAGCCTGGTTTTAATATCATGATAAAATATTCCATCTTCGGAAGTTGCCTGACTGTTTTCAGTTGCCTTATAGAAATAAAGGATTCTTATTACAGGCTGACCGGGTGATGCTGTTTTTCCCGGGCCGGGCATCCGGTTGCCCTCCATCCAGATTACCTGGCCACGAACCCCCTGGTGAAGGATCCGTGTCCCTGCGCATGAAATGAAAAAAAACAGAATTATCAATATCCAGATCTTCATGTTAAGGTTTTTCCTTCATCCGGTAATGTAAAACCGTGTACCCGATACGGAAATTCAAATTCTCAGTATCGGGTACACCTGAAAGTTAAATTAATATAAATTGAAAAATTTTCCCGGACTCAGTGTATTAATGTGCGTGCTTTACCAGATCGGTAGCCAATACCGGTTGTTTTTCATGGATTACATTTTGTGAACTCAGCCAGATAGAATATATCCCGATGATAGTTCCGACAGGTATAAATACAAGGTATATTACTCCGCAGACCATCACAAGGCTTTTCGACCATTCCTTTTCAGTCAGCAGCCCGATTCCCCCGATCAGTGCAGGAACCGATACCACAAGCAGGGCAAACCCCACAATATGACTGACCAGGTTTACAAACCCGGCTATATCGGCCTCATTCACGAAAATATTTATAAAATTCAATGCGGCAAGCAATGATATTGCCCCGAAAATATTCATGGCCGAATAGGCGATCATGACAGATCCCAGAATTTTCTGGTGTGTCTTGTAAGTGTTCTCTCTCATCTTCTGATTTATTTTGATTCTTTGACCTTATTCTTCTTTTGTTATGTTGATGTCAGTCCCATGGGAATTCAAGCGGGCATTGCCACGATAGCGGATTTTGCCGAACCCGGAAGTATTGGCATCCAGTTCATCGGTTACATTGACACGGGCATTGGAGGCCCCGCTGACATCGAGATCGGCATTCTTAACATGATAATCGAAAGCATCCAGGGATGACGCCCCGGAAGCATTTCCGTTGAGGTTGTCCCCTTCACCGGCAAGGGTAACTCCCGAAGCACCGTCGATGCTGACTGTCAATGAATGAATATTTATGTCTGCATCGGCAGTGGATGCACCGGCAACATTGAGTTCCATATTGTCCTGGTCAAACCCCTTAATCGAAGCCTTGCTGGCACCCACCAACCTTAGATGAACCAGTTCGGGCAGTGCAATATTGATTGTGATTTCATGCCGGTTCTTGTCCCATAATTTAATTTCATTCCGGTACCTGATCGACAATTCATCTCCGCTTACGTTTGCCTGGATATTATCTATATCATTTTCTTTTCCATTGGCGATAACCTGGAATTTATCCGAACGAATGATATTCACCTTGTAGAAACCGCTTATCTTGATGGATTTGAAATTATCCAGATGATAAGGTCGGTTATATCCGTTCATGTCAAATTGGTCCGACTCCTCCGCAGTTGTTGAAGGCTGTACCTTGCAGGTTATGCATTTCAGTCCTGCTTCCCTGGTAAATTCCCAGGTATTCCCCTGAATATCGTCGGGTGAATACCCGTTTTCATACAGGGTACCCCTCAAAATGCTCCCAATATCATCATCCATTGTAAAAGGCTTGTTGTAGGGTATATACAGGGTCATTTCAAGCGACTGGCCACGGAAACTTGCATTAGGCTTAAACCCGTAGTTGGAATCGAAGGTCAGAACGGAATCTTCCCTCACGATATTATAATCAACCATTCTTGCATTGTTAATGGCATCTGTACGGGAATCCCCGCGGGAATAATATCTTTCCTCAAGACGGATTGTGGATTCATCCTGGCCGCGAAGCCGTAAACTGACTCTTTCGAAATCATCCGCCCCGTTAATGTTCATTTTAAGAACGAGTGTCTTATTACCCATATCGAAATTCTGAACATCGGTAACGTTACCTTCACGACTGAACCCTATAACCAGCTTTGGAACAGTGAATACGATAACAACCAGGCTGATGATCCAGAGAGAAAACAATCCCCATCCCACCTTTGAATTCAGCATCAGGTTCTTTGTGATCACCGACAGCCCCAGGATAACAAGAAATATTGCCGGGATCAGGGCGGCGAAAAAGATAGCCACGAACGGCAATGCCGGGATTCCATGCATGATCACATCCATCGGCAGGTCCGACATCCAGAATGCATGAGAGCCGGTGAAAATTCCCAGACCGATGCCTCCGGCTATAAACAGGCCGATGATCAGCAGAATGGCAACCAGCACCATCACCAGGCCGAATGCCACACGTATTGCTTCAACCAGGAAGTTCAGGAACGGACCCAGCGCCCTTGAAATAAACTGGATGACCGAGGCAATCAACCTGAACGGAAAAAGCAGTATGCGCGTCAACAGCGACTCTTCCTGGCCTTCTCCTACCTTCAGGCTCTTTTTTATATTGCTTTCAATATTCTTCAGGGTAAGCGGCTCCCCCTGCATTTCAAGTTTATCGGTAATGGTGGTCGCTTCCGGAAGAATGATCCAGAATATGATGTACAGCACCAGTCCGGTACCGCCGAAGAAAATAAGAATGATGAAAAGCAGGCGTATAATTACCACATCCACGCCGAAATAGGCTGCAATACCCGAGGCTACCCCGCCAAGGACCTTCCCGTCGGGGTTACGGTACATCTTTTTATATTTTCTTTCGTCCGGGAGATCATAGGTTCCCGGAATCACGATCCACAGGATAATATAGGTAATGGTAAGCACTACCGGGATGGCCGGCAGGAATGCAACGCCAAAGAACATGATGATGAATACAAGACGTATCCAGAGAGGATCAATGCTGAAATGCTGGGCAATTCCTGCAATAACCCCACCGAGAATTTTTCTTTTCTCGTCCCGGTACAGTTTCCTTGGAGGCTCATAGGCTCCGGCCCCGGTGCCGGCCTTTTCTTCACTGCTGGTCTTTGCCGTTTCGGGCTCTTCTTCCATTTCCACTTCCTTGAAGTCCTTGATCCCTCCCATCGTGGCGATAAGGGCCTCTACATCCTCAAGCGTGATTACCTGCTTGCCTTCCTTTAGCTTGCTGAGAAAAATTTCTGCGATCCTGTTCTCTATGTCCGCAGTGATCTCCGTGCTGTCATCATAAGTGGAAAAATATTTGTGAATGGTTTCCAGGTATTCTTTCAGTTTATCATACCCATCCTCTTCTATATGAAAAATGATCCCGCTTATGTTGATGCTGATATTCTTTTTCATTTTCCTGAATT
>JBJKSY010000034.1:0-2530 GCA_046703645.1 Cyclobacteriaceae bacterium | reverse complement strand
ATATGGAAATGAGCTACAACGAAATAACTGTCATGGAGCTGTATGTCAAGGGCTGCATTACCCAGGAAAATACCCGTTAATCCACCGGATATAAAGAAGGAAACCAGTCCGATCGAGAACAGCATGGCAGGTGTAAAGACTATATTTCCCCTGTACAGGGTGGCCAGGTAATTGAAGACCTTAACGGCACTGGGGACGGCAATGATCAGGGTCATCAGCATGAAAACATCTCCCAGGAATGGGTTCATCCCTGATACGAACATATGATGCGCCCATACGACGAACGACAATACCGTAATGGCCAGCAGGGATCCCACCATGGCCCTGTACCCGAAAATGGGTTTCCGGGAATTGGTGGAGATGATCTCGGAGGTAATTCCCAATGCAGGAAGGATCACGATATACACTTCAGGATGCCCGAGGAACCAGAACAGGTGCTGGAACAACAACGGGCTTCCGCCGATATTTGGGAGAGCCTCGCCATTGATGTATATATTTGAAAGATAAAAACTTGTTCCAAAGCTGCGGTCGAAAACCAGCAACAGGGAAGCCGCGAACAACACCGGGAAAGAAAGCAGACCGATTACCGCAGTAAGGAAAAATGCCCAGATGGTAAGAGGTAATTTTGAAAAGGCCAGTCCTTTTGTACGCAGGTTAATGATTGTAGTGATATAATTGATCCCGCCCATCAACACGGAAGCAATAAAGAATACCATAGCGACAAGCCATAAGGTCATACCCATCCCTGATCCGGAGATCGCCTGTGGTAATGCGCTTAAAGGCGGATAGATCACCCACCCCCCCATGGCCGGCCCGGTGCTTAGGAAAAGCGAGATGAACATGATGACACTGGATATAAAGAACGACCAGTAGGAAAGCATGTTGATAAATCCCGAAGCCATATCCCTTGCGCCTATCTGCAACGGGATCAGGAAATTGCTGAAGGTCCCGCTCAGACCTGCGGTAAGCACAAAGAACACCATGATCGTTCCGTGCATGGTTACAAGGGCCAGGTAGAAATCAGGATCGATCTTTCCGGATGACGTCAGCCAGTGGCCGAGAAGCGGCCTGAGCCATTCCAGGCTGGCATTGGGAAATCCCAGTTGCAGGCGGAAGATAAGCGAGAATATACCTCCCATAAAGGCCCAGAACATACCCGTGAACAGGTATTGTTTGGCAATTATCTTATGGTCCTGGCTGAAAACATATTTCGTGATGAAGCTTTGCTGATGGGAATGAGCTTCATGCATTTCATCATCGTGGTGAAGATCGTCTTTTACTTCGGCTTGCGTAGACATATATCTTAGGTATTCGGGTTCGCCAGTTAATAATTATTTATCTTTTTTATCGAGGCCGGTTTCAACAAGGGCCAACTCCCTGAGGTTGGCAGGCACTTTTGCCAGGTAATCCGGGTTTTGTGAAAGCCAGGGTTTCTGTTCAGCTTTCCATTTATCATACTGGTCAGGATCGTCCACTACCACGATCAGGCGCATGGAGAAATGACCCCGGCCGCAAAGCTGTGAACAGGCTATTTCATAATTAAAATCGGGATTGCCGGTTTCTTTACGCATCTCTGCCGTTGTTTTTGTAGGAATGAACCAGAACCGCGTCGGCATTCCTGGCACGGCATCCATCTTAAGGCGGAAATAAGGACAGTAAACATCATGGATCACATCGCGTGAACGTATTTTCAGAAGGACAGGACGTCCTTTCGGCAAATGCATTTCCGCCGGTTCGAAATCATCAAATGAGGCTTTATCCCGGAAATCGACTCCCATTACATTGGTGGCATCCACAAGCCGGAAATCGTAACTTCCTAATTTATTATCCTTGCCGGGATACCGGGTTTTCCAGGCAAACTGGTAGCCCATGATCTCGACCACTTCGGCATTGGCAGGGGGCTTGCTGGTGATCTTGTTCCATATTTTCATTCCGGCAAATACGAGGATAGCCATTACAATGGCGGGGATGATTGTCCAGACCTTTTCCAGGGTGTCATTTACAGGATAATACAATGCCTTATTGCCTTCCCGGTAGTGATACCGGAAAGAAAAATAAAATAATAAAATCTGGGTTATAAAGAACACGATAAGGGTAATGACCACGGTAGCCCAGAACATATTGTCCCAGGCAACACCATGCTGGGAAGCCACCGGCAGGTGGTATTTCGGATATTCCTTGATGGAAAAAATCCAGAATGCAGCCAGGCCAACAATCATGAAAACCAGGAACAGTACAGCATTGACCCGGTTACTGGTAGTTACCCTTTTATGGTAGTTTCCTTTGGCAACTTCAAGAAGGATATGTATCCTGTACAGGACGAGCAGGATAGCAAGGACAATAAATATCCCTACGACAATGATTACTCCAATCATATTGAATTAAAAGGGTTTTTGAAATATTTAATCTGCAATAATATAGTTTTAAGTGTGATGATGCAAGCTTTCCTGCAACATCGGATGGTTTTGAGGTACCAATGCCGATTTGGAAAGCCCGTTCAACACCACGTACAAGAACGCTGAAGCATAGA
>JBJKSY010000033.1:0-31243 GCA_046703645.1 Cyclobacteriaceae bacterium | reverse complement strand
GTAAACCGGCTATGAAAGAATATCTTGAAGCATTGATCAGGGAGCATGATTTCTGGATGGAAGGGGAGGATCAGTTAAAAAAACCCGGAGATGCATTTCTAAGGGTGGTTGAAATGGACGATCATGAGATCCTCAACCGGTACTGGGATAATATAGCGATACCCCGGCCGGAGGCTTATAAGGAAGATTATGAAACAGCAAAACAATCAGGAAGGGATCCGGCAACCGTTTATACGGATCTTAAGGCAACTGCCGAATCCGGATGGGATTTCAGCAGCAGGTGGTTTGCCGACCACCAGCATCTCAATACCATAATGACAACACGCATTGTGCCCGTCGATCTCAATTGCCTGATGTATAACATGGAGATGACCATATCGGAGAGTTATAAAATAATGAATGACCAGGGGAAATCGGGCTATTTTGAAAACCTTGCTGCCCGGAGGAAGGCGGCCATTAATAAATATTTCTTTAACAGGGAGAAGGGATATTATTCGGATTACCTGCTGGATTCCCATAAATTTTCCGGTCAGTTAACTTTGGCTGCAGCATCTCCCTTATTCCTGAAAATTGCTCTGGACGACATGGCACGATCTACCGCGCATGAATTAATCGAAGGACTTGAAAGACCCGGCGGTTTTGTGACAACTACCTATAATACCGGTCAGCAATGGGATGCTCCCAATGGCTGGCCTCCCCTGGAATACATGGGAATCATGGGGCTCGAAAATTATGGATTTTCAAGGGATGCAAAACGGATCGCCGGGCATTGGCTGGAACTCAATGATAAGGTTTATCATCAAACCGGCAAAATGATGGAAAAATATGATGTGGTCAATATTAATGCGAAGGCCGGAGGCGGTGAATACCCGAATCAGGATGGGTTCGGCTGGACCAACGGGGTATATCTTGCATTAAAAGCCTACCTTGGGAAATAAATATCAATGTTTATCCGGATTATCCATTAGATCAGGAATTTCCAACTGCCCTAAATGGGAATTTTCAGTTCTTTCAGGCCTTTGTTTTTCTGCCAGGTTCAAATCTTAAGAATTTCTTAAGAATTGCACCTTAATATCATTGACAGATTAATCGATAAATACCATGAAAACATTATTACTTTCCTGTCTTTTGACAGTGTTCTTATTCACTGCGAATCTTTTCGCCCAATCCGGAAAAACATACTATAAAGTAGCTCAGAAATTCCATCTGAAAAACGACGGTTTCTGGGATTATTGTAATGTGGATCCTGCCACGGGTCTTTTATATGTATCGCACAATACGGAAGTGCAGGTGGTCAATGTGAAAAACGGGGAAACAGTTGCCACGATCACCGGTGTGGAAGGAGTTCATGGGATTGCACTGGCACCGGAACTTAACAAAGGTTTTATCAGCAGCGGAAGGAATGCCATGGTACTTGTATTTGATCTGAAAACCCATGAGGCTATTGGGAAAGTAACAACCACAGGGGAAAACCCCGATTGCATATTATACGATCCTTTTACGCAACGCGTATTTACTTTTAACGGCAGAAGTTCCAATTCAACGGTCATCGATGCAAAAACATTAAAAGTTCTTGGAACAATTCCGCTGTCCGGAAAACCTGAATTTGCTCAATCCACGGCAAAAGGCAGGGTTTATGTAAATATTGAAAATAAGAGCGAGATCTCTGAAATAGATCCTTCTTCCATGAAGGTCCTCAAGACATGGTCGATCAGCCCTGGAGAATCTCCCAGCGGACTTTCAATTGACGTAGTAAACCATCGCCTGTTCAGCGTTTGTGAAAATAAAATGATGGTTATTTCTGATTATGAGGCCGGTAAGGTGGTCACAACCGTTCCTATCGGGGAGGGCCCCGACGGTTGTGCTTTCGACCCCGAAACAAAAAGGGCTTTCAGCTCAAATGGTGAAGGAACCATGACTGTAGTTCAGGAAGAGAATGCCAACACATTCAAGGTATTGGAAAATGTTCCCACGCAACGAAGTGCAAGAACTATAACCTTTGATACGAAAACTCATCATCTTTATCTGCCGGCTGCAGAATTCGGTCCGAGACCCGAAGCCACGAAAGATAATCCTCATCCAAGGCCTAGCCTGGTCCCGGGGTCTTTCTGCGTGCTGGATGTTGAACCGGTAATGTAAGAAAAGAATTCAAAATATTTATAATACTGAAAGGGATATCTGATGGTATCCCTTTTCATATTCATACCTGACCTGAAGATTATTTGTATCGATGATCTCCTTCACAAGTGCCAGGCCGAGACCGAGATGACCTGGCTCTTTTGAACCTTTCTTGAACCGGGCAAAAAATGATTCAACCGGCCTTTCAGGATCCGGACCTGTATTTTTAAATACCAGGCCTGATTCATTCACTTCCAGAATGATCATGCCTTTTGGAATATTATGATAAATTGAATTGTTCAAAAGGTTGGTGACAAGAATGTCGGCAAGTACAGGATGGATATTATAAACAAATTCCCCTTCCTGGTGAAATTCCACCCTGATTTCTTTTTCCTTGAGGATATCCTCATAATTTTCAAGGTGCTTCTTTAAAAGTCCTGAAAATTCGATATATACTCTTTCTTCAAACTGGCGGTTTTCGATTTTTGTCAGTAATAGCAATGTTTGGTTCAGGCGCGATAACCGCTGGGTATTTTCAAGGGCCTGGCTGATCAGTTGCGCATTATCGGCATTCAGGTTACTGTCCTGGAGAAGGCTTTCCAGTTTTGATGAAATTATCGATAAGGGTGTCTGTATTTCGTGGGCGGCATTTTCCGTAAATTCCTTGGTCCTTTTAAAATCATCCTGTATCCTTTTTATCATTCTTTCTATGGCTGAATTCAGTTGACGGAATTCCTCAATACGCGTTCCGGTAGTTTGAATCCCCGATTGTTTTTCATGCAAATTCAGTTTGTTGATGGATGAAATCAATGAAAAGAACGGGGACCAGAGTCTTTTCGAAAAATAATAGCTTGAAAAGATCATCATAATGGCAACGAAACCGATAACGGTTACCATGCTGATCAGTATACTGATAACCAGGTCTGAATTCTCTATCTCGGATTTTTTAATGATGATGTCATAATTGATAATTTTGGATTTGGCACTGAACCGGATTGCCCTGTAAGGAATTAATTCATTATCTACGTTATCAAACATCAGCGTATCAAAAAGGACGGGCTGAATAATACTGTCAATGGATGTTTTTTTAATTAAAAGATTATCGCTGACAATAAGGGAGGGATCGGCAATGGAATCCATGGATTGCAGGGAATTCTGAATATGAACTTTCTCTGTGTTAAGCTCTTCATCCAGTTCCTGCCTTAGGTTGTATTGAATAAAGAAGAATAGGATTATGCCTGCGATCACAAGAAAGAATAAAATACTGATGAGGTTGAAACGGTTGGTTATGGTCAGTAATTTCATGAATCTTCCCATTTATAGCCGACACCGTAAACAGATTTGATGTAATCGCCGCACCCGTATTGCTGGAGCTTTTTCCGCAGGTTCCGGATATGGGTATAAAGAAAATTATAGGAATCCGACAATTGGATATCGTCCGGCCATAGATGCTCAATGATGGAGGACTGCGAAAGTACACGGTTTTTATTAATGATAAAATAATTGAGCATGTCGAATTCCTTTCTTGTAAGCGGGATTTCCTGAGAATTCACAGTTACAGAAAGTGCAGTATGATCTATTGTTATTTCACGGAAGGAAGTGATATCATTACCCCGTAGCAACCTCCTCCGGATGATCGCGTGGATCCTTGCATTGAGTTCACTCAGGTGAAAAGGTTTTACCAGGTAATCATCTGACCCGATATTCAGACCCATGAGTTTGTCGTCGAGTGAATTCCTGGCGGAAATGATTATGATACCTGCTTCCGAATTATTCTCCTTGAGATGCCGGATAATATCAAAACCCGAGCCGTCCGGGAGATTGATATCCACAACGATACAGTCATAATCGGTCACTATTGTCTTATCGATTGCCGCCCGGTACTGCAAGGCAGTGTCAACGGTTATATTAACATCCTCAAGATATTTTTTTATATCCTTCAATAATGCCTGTTCGTCTTCGATGATAAGAACTTTCATGGTTTTCGAATACCTAAGTTCTGAAATAATTCTAAAGAAATCTTTAAGAATTAAAAAGATCCTTCAAAGTTGCTTTAGAATGCATTATTAACATTATAACAAAATTTACACAAACTAAAATTCAGTTTCACACTATGAAAAATTTAATTTTATTCGGAATCCTGGTTTTCCTGGGTTTGCAGGTTAGCGCCCAGAACAACCAGTCAAGGACAAAAAATAATAAAATAAGTGTCCCTGAAGCCGTTAGCCAGGCGTTTCATAAGGACTTTCCGAAAATTGATAAGGTACACTGGGGCAGGGAGGGAAAAGATTTTGAAGGTGAATTCATGCTGAACGGCGTGGAGGCCAGCGCGAACTATACATCCACAGGCCACCGGACAGAACTCGAAATTTCCGTTAAAAATGAAGACCTTCCTGCAACTTCCATAGATTATATAAGGAAGAACTATGCGGATTACAAAATAAAGGAATCCGCGAAGGTGACTAACGATAAAAATGAAATTACATATGAAGTGGAGATTGCCAAAGGCAAAGTGTCGAAAGAACTTGTATTTGACAGCAATGGGAAATTCATGAAAGCTGAAACCGGCGATGAAGATTAATGCTTTAACTTTTATTGAGAGTTTTATGACTTTTTATAAATAGTGGCGGTGATATCAACAATTATTTTTAGAGGGTTGCTTCATTTAATATATTACTTTAAGTATCCTGTATAAACTGTCAGGGTAATATCCTTCCCCTGACAGTTTTTCCACTTTAAAAAAGTCCTTTAAAAGATTTTGCATGCTATTCTCTCATGTCTATTGGTTCTATTATTTATTGGATATTTAAAAACAAGGAGGATAATTAGGATGCTGTTTACATCCTGATAATGACAATAGTAAATTGACATTTTTTATAAAATATATTCTTAAATAATTATGCGCAATATTATTCAAAACCCTAAGATATTCGCTCGGTTCACCCAACCAAATTCGTTAAAAATAATCTTATATATAATATCGTAACGGATTGTCCTGAGAAAAATGCTTAATAATAACACTGAATCCCATTTGAAAGAAATCCTGTGATTTGAACGAAGTCAAGTTTTAAGAAGTTTCCAAGCATTATAGGGAAATGAAAACAAATAAAAGCAGAATATATTATTACGTCAAAATCTTTTTGCCGTGCGTGGGATTATGGCTTGGAAACTTTAATGTATTCGGACAAACTATGACAATAGTTAAAGGACGGGTGATAGATCAGCAAACAGGTAACCCTGTGCCTTTTGCTAATGTCTATTTTCATAAAGATATAAATGGTACAATCACCGATTTTGAAGGGTATTATTCTATTTCTTCATCTTACTCGCAGGACTCCATCGAGGTTTCATATATAGGATATAAATCCCAGAAAAAGGCCATTAAAAGCGGAATGACTCAAATTATCAATTTTAACATGGTGCCGGATGTAGTAAGTTTAAAAGAGATTGTTGTGTATGCCGGCGAAAATCCTTCCTTTAAAATACTGAGAAATGTTATAGATCACAAATCAGGAAATGACAGGCGATCACTTAATGCCTATGATTGCGACAGTTATAACAGGATAGATATCGAATTAAAAAATGTTCCTGGCAGTCATAAGTATTCTGAATTTCTAAGTAAGATATCCGCAGGTCTTGACAGCATTTACAGGCTCCGGGATGAGTTCGGGGATCGTTTAATTCCACTTTTCATTTCCGAGACATACTCAAGATATTATGTAAAATATAATCCGAAGGCCGCCAAAGAAGAATTGATAAAAACAAGAGTGAAAGGCATAGGAATAAATAATGACAGCTATATTTCCCAATTTCTCGGATCCTCATTTCAACAATATAACTTTTACAGAAACTGGCTCTCCTTGTTCAAAAAGGATTTTATATCCCCCATTGCAGACGGCTGGCGAATATATTATGATTATAGTATTCTAGATACCCTGGTAATTAAAAATGATTCATGTTTTTTATTGTCGGTAATACCTAAAAACAAAAATGATTTGGCTTTTACGGGAAATATATGGATTACCAAAAAGGATTATGCTCTTAAACAAATTGATGTTAAAATAGGAAAATCGGCTAACCTCAATTTTATTAATTCTATTAGAATTCAGCAAAATTTCACGCGGACAGCTACCGGTCCATGGATTCCATTCAAGACGAGAATAACCATAGATGTTGCCGAACCGGGAGATAAAATGCCTGGGTTTATTATCAATTTCAATAATCAACTAAGCAATTGGGTAATTAATAAACCATTACCTCCATCATTTTACAACACGCCACTCGAATTAAGAGCAGGGCATAATGAGTTCAGTAAAACTTTCTGGTATCATCACCGCATCGATTCATTATCGAAGGACGATAAAATGACTTTTCATTTAATCGACACACTTTCTACCATACCTTCAATAAGAAGAATCACAGAATTGACCAAATTTGCAGCAACAGGTTATATCAGGGTAGGAAAAATCGATTACGGGCCCGCCCTGTATGCGTATTCAGCTAACAATGTTGAAGGAAGCAGGATTCAGCTTGGTTTCAAAACAAATTCTAACTTCAATGACAAATTATTTTTTCGAATGTACGGGGCATACGGCTTCAGGGATAATCTATTTAAATATGGCATATATGGTGGGATTATTTTAAACAGGAGTAGATGGACTGAACTTGCTTTTGAAAAAAAATTTGATATTGACCAGGTAGGAATTAAAGCAGATAATTTGACCGATAATCATATTTTTCTTGCATTTACTAGGTTCGGAAAACTTATTCAACCGTATAAAAATGATGTAATAGCCGTTCAATTCAATTCTCAATTTGGACGTGGATTTTATTATAGCCTTAATTATCGCCAAGAAACATTTAATCCATTGTATAATTTTGCCTATTATAATAGGACCGGAAATAATTCAGAAATTTCTCAAAACTTCATTAATTCATCGACTTCCATTGAGTTGCACTATGCCCGGGACGAAAACTTCATAATCAACGGTAATCAGAGATTAAGCCTTGGACCTGTCAGGGCACCGGCATTTACTCTACAATATACACAGGGATTCGTAGATGTTCTGGGAGGTGATTTAAATTATCAAAAGATTGTTTTTTATTATGACCAGAAGCTTAAACTCGGATTATTAGGTGTATCGCGTTTCAGAATTTCAGCCGGGAATGTTTTTGGGCAGGTGCCTTATCCTGTTTTATTCAATCATATCGGAAATGAAACTTGTTTCTATGTCAGTGACGCTTTTAATACAATGAATTATTCCGAGTTTACAAGCGATCGTTTTATGTCGCTTCTTTATCACCATGATTTCGGAGGGTTTTTTCTAAACAGGGTGCCTTTGATTAAAAGTTTAAAATGGCGATTAGTAGGTAATGCCAATATATTATGGGGACATCTTAATGATGGGAATAAATACCTGATACCAGCTGCCGATCTTTCTGGTAAACCTGTTGAAAAAATAGGCACGCTTGGCAGTATACCATTTATTGAAGTAGGATACGGAATTGAAAATATTTTCAAATTCATAAGAATTGATGCTTTTCACAGGATTACGTACTTAAATAATCCGAATATTCATCCATTTCAGATTAAAATAACATTCCAATTAATATTATGATAATAATAAACTTGTTTGAATTTGGATAAGACTGGCCTGTCGGGAATTATAACCCATGTTACCATGAATATATCTTAAAAATTATTTTACTATTATTTAATCATTGGCGCTTTATCAATATAGTTATCTATACACTAAATATTATGGTTATAAGATAAGGGATTTTTGGACAATGTTTTTGTATTTCTGATATGGGTAAATTAAACATTTTAATACTATTTTATTCAACGTATATCTGCCAGAGAACAAAAAAAAAGGATCAAATTCTTCATCGGGGCATTAATGTTTTTATTAATGGTATTAAATCATATAATGATGATGAATTGTCAGATAACGCATTGATAGCAATACGAATATATTTATTGTTAATACTGATAATAGGATCAAATTTAGTTTTTGCCCAAGACGTAAATTCTGCAACAACATCAAGAGTTAATTCAAATAAATTAAAACTGGCAACTTATCCTGCCATGGCTTACTCACCGGAAACCTCCTTTGAATTCGGCGCACTGGTTATTGGATTGATAAAATCGAAAAATAGCTCAAATGATAATATTCGACCCGCAACGTTTAATCAATATATTTCATATTCTTTACGGAAACAATTTATTTATTCCTTTAAAACAGATATGTATTTCAGGAATAAATTTTATTTAAATACAGTCTTAACATTTTTTAATTATCCCGACCTTTTTTTCGGAATAGGAAATAATGTATCGGGGAAAAGTGAAATGTACACCGATCATATAATAAATTTTGAAACTAATGCTGCAAGGATAATTTACGGACATACTTTCATTGGGATACGAATATTCTGGGAGTATGACAAGCTTACAAATTTTAGTAAAAACAGGAAATTGCTGAACAGTAGTATAGAGGGTTATAGGGGAGGAAAGATTTTTAGTGTAGGGCCCTATTTTAAATACGATACACGCAATAATACGCTTTATCCCTCAAAAGGGATTTACCTGCAAACAGAAATGTTAATTTTCCCGGAAAAAATATTGAATGACTATTCTTTTATAAAATTTCATCTTGATGTAAGATATTTTACAAGTCTTATTTCTCAGGATAACATACTTGCCTGCCAGTTATATTATGGATATGCCGGCATTAAAGAGACTGTGCCATTTTACATGCTTCCAAGATTGGGTGGTGATTCCAGGTTGAGAGGAATTAAACATGAAAATTTGTATAGGGACAGAAATGTTTATTATTTCCAACTGGAAGGCCGTAGATATTTATTTTGGAGATTGGGCGGTGTTGTTTTCGCCGGCCTTGGTGGTATTGATAATTATCTGTCAAAATTCCGATTCAATAACCTGAAGTTCATTTATGGTCTTGGCGGCAGATTCAGTCCATTTAAAAATGAAAAATTGAACCTTCGATTGGATATAGGTAAAGGTCCAGAAAATCAATATGCAATTTATATTGCGGCAGGTGAGGCATTTTAACTCTGAATTTATATCGAATCAATGAATATTATAAATAAACGAATGGCAAAGATACGATTCAATTAAAAGATATCTTCTTTTCAATAAATAGGTCGTCAATAATACTTATTTAAATTATCTGTTTTGATTATCTGCTTATCGATAGATACCAAATACTTCGGCTTCAGTTATAGATGGTAATATTATTCCTACTAATATTCGTGTTTTATTTTTATCTGCATTTAAAAATATTTCAAAATTTAACCCAACCAAATCCTGGATTATTGATCTTAATGTTAAAGGCTTTTAAATATACCTTTTGAGGCTCAAAGAGTTAGTAAATAAATGTATTAAAGGTGATATAAATGCTCAACGGGAGCTATATGACATATATTCTCCCAAAATGTTAAGCATATGTCATAGATATGCCAAATCTTTAGATGATGCAAAAGATATTTTCCAAGAAGGCTTTTTAAAGATCTATGAAAATCTACATCAATTGAATAATCCCGAATATATCGAATGGTGGATGAAAAAAATATTTATTAACGAAGCATATAAATTATATAATAAACGAAAAATACTAAAACCACTGAAGCAATTAAATTCTTTTGATTGGATGCTCCGGGATAGTTTTAATATATATTCTAAGATCGAAACAGATGAAATTACATCAATTATACAAAGACTTCCCCATAAGATGCAGTTAGTGTTCAATATGTATGTAATTGAAGGTTTTTCTCATAAAGAGATAGCGAAATTACTTGAAATCTCTGTTGGTACCTCAAAGTCAAACTTGCATGATGCAAGAAATTTTATAAGAAAAGAAATTAATAAACTTGAGAGATCTAGAATAATGGAAAAAAATGGATAACGGGGATAAACGTAATATATATTTTGATAATTACTTTAAGCGAAAATATAGAGATCATACCGTCTATCCTGATCCCTATTTATGGAATAATATTGAAAGTAAGTTAAAAAGGTTAAATAAGATAAATAAAATAAAGAATTTAAAGGAGAAAAAAAGAAGATATGAATATCTGAAAATCGCAATGATTTCAACCTTTATGATTATCATCTCTCTTTTCATTTATTATGACAATTCAAAACAATTATTATTACCAGGTACAAAAAATAAAAGTACTGGGAAAATGATATATAAAGGTGATTCTTTAATTCATGTAAAAAATGAAAAGGAAAATGAAAATGAAAAAAATTTAGTTAATGATACCGCTAGTTACAGTAGTAAAATTGAAATGGGCTTTAAAAGTGATAATCGTCAATTAATAAATAATCGGCTACCGGGTAGTAAATTTATTAAAGTCATAAAAATTGAAGATTTGACTTCAAATCGCGAAAATAGTCCGGTAAAAGTAAATTTAAGCGGGATTAATAATGTAATAATAAAGGAGATTAACACATATCCAATTGCAATATCCGATTATACTTATTCAAAAGTCTTAAGATCATCTTTAAATTTTTTACATAAAAGGATAAAGTCAAATCCGGCTTCTAGTAAAAAGAACAATATCTTTATTGAATTTATTTATCTACCTCAAATTTCATACAGAACTTTATCTTTAAATCACGGGGTTTATAATTCGGAATATAATAAAGGATATTTTAATTCTAGGGATAAAATCACGTTTTCTTATTCAACCGGAATTTTAGCGGGTTATCATATTTCAAACAAGTTTTCTATCCTGATCGGATTAGTAAATTCCCAGTATGCCTTGCATTTCAATACAATGACGAAAAATATTTTATATGATACTGTCTATAATCATTATATTTATACATCTTCCGGACGGGCTGATATTTCCATTTTAACTCTGGATTCAGGTTCTGTCAATGACTTATTAAAGTCATCCATTCAACTCAATTATTTAGAATTGCCCATATTATCGGACTTAAAAATTTCAAGTAGATATTCTCTCCAATTCGGATTCGATGTAAGTTATTTATATAATCAATCTCTTAATTGGGAAGCTAAAAATTACAATGGAAATAGCGAACAGGGACAAAATAAAATTAACGGATTACATGCTTTTAAAATCGAGACTCATCTTGGAATTAATTATGATCAGCCTTTATTTAAAGGATTGCACCTGATATTTAGCCCGACTCTGAAATTCGATTTAATGGCATTAAGTAAAACGGCCCCGGTAAAGGCTTTTCCCTATGCATTGGGAATGACCGGTGGACTCCGTTATTATTTTTAAATTTTTAATTATGATTTACAATTTATCACCCAACCTTTTAGAATTAAAATGATCTTAAGGATAAATAATATTATTGAAATTGATTTTAAAAACAAATAAAAATTATTACTATGAAAAAAGTATCGTATTTTGCGATTATTGCCATTTTAGCATTAGTTACAACAAGCTGTAACAAAGGGAATATTGTCCCCCTAAAATCATCATCCTTAAAACTTAATTTTTCAGCCGTTAATAACAAAATTCTAAGTGGGACAAGAGAAATGGGCACCGGATTTGTCATGACTTCAATGAGGATAAATATTAAGGATGTTATAATTGAAGAAAATTCAGGGAATGATGTTCAGCAGCAAGGAAATCAAAATAATGGCGGTGTTGATATTGCTGAAGGAACTCCGAGTAATGAATCCGGATCAGATGCTCCGGATATAAAACTATCCGGCCCATTTGTTTTGGATATTTCCGATAGCACAACCAGTATAAAAGATATTGGAATTTACCCTGGTACTTTTAAAAAGGTTGATTTTACATTTACGCCCAACCACGATGGTGACTTTTCAGGCAAATCCATACTTTTAAAAGGGAATTACATTGATCCAAGCGGAAATGTCATTCCTGTAATATTAAAATCTGCATTTAATCAACAGGTTCAGGTCCCTCTTGCAAATGGTGGCATGACAGTGACTTCTAAAAGTAATGTAAATGTATCGATTATTTTGAATGTTCAGAATTGGATGTTAAATATCGATCTTGCTTCGGCCAAAATTATCAACGGAGTAATTCAAATTGATTCATCCAATAACACTGACGTATTATCACAATTTAATGTTTTTCTTTCTTCAAAAATTGAAGCAGATAATTAAACATACAATATAATCAAAGAGCTAATCCTCTCATTGCCAAATATAAAGTGCACCCTCGGAAGGCAATGGGAGGATTTTATTATGTATTTATTTGATAGATAAATACAATTTTATTTATTGTTACTAAATCAGAAGTGAATTTCCCTTTTATTAATAATTCAATACCGGTTCCGGAAAAATATTTGAAATTAAATAAGCTTGTTGGACTCATTCAGATTCATCCTCTATTTTATAATGAATTCAATAAATAATATTCTATTAATATGAATGAATTTTTTGCAATAATCTCACTTTTGACAATTTGTCAAGTCAGTAATGCACAGGTAGATAATAATAAAGCACTAAATAAATTCATAATTATTCCTAATGAAGTCACTGAGACCTTTGAAAAAGATTTTCAAAATGTTGACAGGGTTATCTGGAGAAAAAAAGACAACATTTATGAAGGAGAATTTATACTGGATGGAGTTGAGTCATGGGCAAGTTATAATGGTGATGGAAAACGTATGGAAATTAGAATTACGATAACAAACTCGGAGCTTCCTGATGAGGTTACAAACTTTATCACTAAATACTTTAATATTAAAACTATTGATAATTCTGTTATGATTATAAATGAGATAAATGAAATTAAATTTGAGGTGCGTATATCGATAAACAATGAAGATAAGATATTGTTTTTTGACGGCAGGGGGAATTTTATTAAGATCGAGAATTGAAACATAAATTTCAATGATTCTTATAATTCCGATTACCGATAGTATTAAATTTTATTAAAACGGTGATTAAAAAACTTTTTATTCAAAGTTAAATCTATTGACTTAATGATTCGTAATTTATATATATTTCCGGATTATATTTTTATATTCAGGGTTTATATAATTTTAATTTTAATTGTATTTATTGATAATTCTAATGTTACATCCAGAGCGGATTATTTGCAGGAAGAACTTACTCCGACAAATGAATTGCAATTGCCGAAACTTTTTACCTGCAATTTAAAAAGTAAGAGCCTTATAGAGCCTGCCATACAGAATCTTTTTACGACACACTCAACATATTTTTTTGGATGGAATGTTTCTTTAGATTATTTAATTTCCAGGTATTCCAGTCTGGGTTTAGGCATTGAAGTATCTTCATGTAAACAACATGATGACAATGGGTGGATAATTACAGATTTGAATTATCGATCTTTATATTTAAATTACAAATTTAATTTGTGTAAAGTCCATCGATTTGGAATTTTCATTAATGTGTCAGCAGGGGCTTCATTTAGCCAGTATAATAAAGTACAAAAAAAAAGGATTTTGACTGTTAATGATATTTCGGAACATGGATTATTCTTCTATTCAGGAGCAGGCTTTTATTATAAAATCATGAAATATGTTAAGCCTTTTTTAGATATTGGTTTTAAAGGATTTCATATGTCGTTTAATTCATTGGATATAAATCCTCATGGGTTGAATATAGGATTTGGTTTATTGATAACGATTTTTTAAAATTTACTGCATTTACCAAAACGGTTAGTAATATCAGGTCGATGACAAATTCATTCTTCTTCATCTTCTTTTTTCTTTTCATTGAACCTGTATATAAAATTCAACCTGATACCGCTGGGCTCCCAATACCTCTGCTGTGAATAAAAATCCTGACCTGTAACAGTGAACTTCTCAACCCGGGAAGTAAGCAGATCCTCCGAATTCAGGCTTAGGGTACCGTTGCCATGAAAAATATCCCTGGCAAGGGCCATATTTATATACGAAAAAGAGGAGCGACGCCCCTGCAACGTATTGGAAGGTCCGAAATAACGAAGAGCGGCCTGCAATTTAAGCCTGGAAAACAGCGTCCAGTCAAATTTAAGCAGGCCGGTCAGCCGGTCGGTCAATATGGTATATGCCTTCCCTTCATAATTGCCGTTGGACCGGTAATTATAAAAATTTGATCCCGCAGTAAATTTGAAATTATCCCCGAAATCCTTTTCCAGTGAAAACTCCAGGCCCCATGCATTTGCAACTGCGAGGTTGAAGGGAGTTCTTCTCATGATCCCGGTACTGTCCAATGACATTATTTGCTGTATTACTCCGGTACGGTGCCGGTAATATATGCTAAATAAAAAGGAACCTGATTCCCAGTCCTGTAAAAACTGGCCGTCGTACGAGTTATTATATTCAGGCTTCAAATCCGGATTCCCGGTGTACCTGTCTCTGGAACTTGAATAATCCGTTGCCGGCAGCAGTTCCCTTGCACCGGGTCGTGAAATTCGACGGCTATAGCTTAATTGAACCGATCTATGTGATTTGAATTTATATGTCAGGAATATACTTGGGAAAAAACTCAAATAGGATTGCCCGGAACTTTTTAAAGTATTTTTCAACGATGTATTGATCCGGTAATATTCGGCACGCAGTCCCAGTTGATACAGTAGGGGACCGATACCTGAAGAAAGGGTGGCATATCCGGCAGCCTGGTTTTCGGTGGCAAGATAATTATTATTAAACTGTGGCAATATCTGCCATTCCCCCGTACTTCTTGCCCTTGCAAGGTAAAAGTAATTCTGCAGGTTATAAATTCCCCGGATTCCCGTTTCCACCTTTCCGCTGTCAAGGACAGGATGGACATAATCAACGCGCAGGTTCAGGTAACGGTTCATCCTTATATCCCTTACTTCGTGAAAGGAGGTATCTGAAACCTGTTGAAGATTAACTTCCTGTATATGGGGTAGTTCTCTTTCCTTGCCGTAATCGAACTCAGCCTGGGCAGTGAGTTTATGGTTTGAGCCGTTAAAATCATTTTCATAATCCAGGGAAGCTTCATTGGCACGTTCACCGCCCCCGATGCGGTTATAAATCTTGATCTGATCCAGGAAAATCCCGCTATAGGTCGAATCAAAATAATACCCATTCCAGAAATCATTCTTATTTTCAAAATGAAACAGGTCACTGATGGTAAGTTTCTGGTGGGAAGTAATATTTATATCCTGGCCAGCCTGGTAATCACCATGAAAATCGGTTTCAACACCGTTGTTCAGTTCACGGTAAATGTAGGATGTATCTTTAGACGAAAACCGTTGAAACGTGCGTTGGAAGGATGGATCCGCATTATAGGAAAAACTCCCGCTAAAGAACCAGTTGATCACCCCCCTGTGGTAATTGAGATTTGTTGTGACTTCACTGGCTTCCGGGGACCGCTGCATCAGGCCCGCGTTTCCATGAAATCCGATCTCACTGTTCTTCTTTAATATAATATTAATAATACCCGCGCTTCCTTCCGGTTCATATTTGGCCGATGGATTAGTGATGATTTCAATTTTTTTTATCAATTCCGCCGGCAGGGACTGCAAAGCCAGCGAGCCGTTCCTGTATATTTTTGATGGCCGGCCATTTATAAGGACCCTCACCTGGTTATTTCCCCTTAGGCTTATGTTACCTTTCAGGTCTGCCGAAAGGGAAGGTACGTTGTTAAGGACGTCCAGTACCGAACCACCCATTGATGTAATGTCTTTCCCGACGGTAAAAACCCGCTTCTCAAATGTCAGCTCCATTTGAGATATTTCCCCTTTAATCGTGATTTCCTTAAGCTGGCCGGCTACAGGGGTAAGGATAATTTCTCCTAAAGAAATCATCTTTACACCGGATACTTTAATGTTTTGGAGACTGGGCCGGAAGGCCAGGAAACTGATTTTAATTTTATAAATTCCCGGTTTTATTTTAACATCGAATTTCCCCAGCGAGTCACATGCGGTGCCGGTTATAAGTCGTTGGGAAGCGGAATCATAAAATGCGACCGATGCGTATGGAGCAGGTTCCGATTTATTGACTTTTACGGTACCCGTAACAATGGTTCCCTGGGCATATAAAACCACTGAACCTGCTTGAAATAAAATTAGCCATAACCATCGGAACAGGATCTTATTCATAAAAGAGAATTCAGGTCTTATTTTGTGTTTCCATTGGCATCCTAAGATATTAGTTAAAACTCAGGAAATTTTATAGCAACCCGTCGATAGCCTTAATGTCAATAAACCGGTGGTTCTACATGACCGGATCCATTACTCTTACTTTGATCCGAAGAACACCTGAACGAATTCATGCTTCGCCGATTATTAAATCAGGCCGGTCAATAAGAATTTTTATCGCTTCAAATGATCTTTCAATAATCTGTGCCGGGATATTATTAATTTTCCGGCGGATTGTTGAGGTTGGAGTTTTCCAGCCCCGCCTGCTTTTTATATCCCCCGAATTTATAGGTGAGATTTATACCAAAGGACCGGTAAGGGATTTCACGCATTTCATTCATCGTGAAATTATCACCTCTCAGCTTTGTATTAAGATTTACATACTTGTCCAAAAAATTCGTGGCTGTTGCGGCAATGCTCGCCTGTTTATGCATAAATTCTTTCCTGAAGGCCAGGGTATACGTGACAAACCCGGGCCGGGTGCCTTGCGCATTCACCAGCGGGGACCTGAAATTACCGAAAAATTCAAAGGCTAGTGAACTGTTCACCCTGTAAGTCGCATTAACATTTGCCCGGTAATTGAAACCCTGCACGTTGGCAATGGTGGAAATGCCGGAAAAAATATATCGCTGAAAAAGCATGATGTTGGTCCGGAAATCTAACTTTCCGGATATCGGAATGGATGCGAACAGGTCAAGGCCATAATTATCCTCGTGGCCGATATTTTCCCGCATCTGTATGGTCACATTCGTATAAGTCGAGTCACCGACTAAATAGGAGGGATAGAATCTCCAGTAGGGCTGTATGTCATGCGTATTTCTCCGCGCATAAAGGGTGGCAGTGAAATTGCCTTCCTTTCCGATTGGCTGGCTGTAGCCAAATTCCAGCCTGTCCCCGATCTCGGGTTTAAGGCCGGGATTACCGGTAATAAGATTTTGAGGGTCGCTGGCATTGATAAAAGGGTTCAGATCCCGGTAGTCAGGCCGTTCGAGTCGCCGAGTAAAGCTGAGTTTCAGGGTATGGTCCTTGCTGAATGAATACATGAAAACCACGGAAGGAACAAGGATGTTATAGGGGTTGAAATTGACATTTCCTGAATTGGAAAAATTTCCTGTGGAAGTGGTGTATTCATTTCTTGCCCCGGATTTTAAAGCAAAATGTTTCGAGAATTTGAAAGTAAATGAAAGGTATCCGGCATAGATCTGCCGCCTGTAGTCGAGAACCGACGATTGTAATGGGCTGAATTCGAAATTGTCGGAAAGGGTATTCAGATTGAATACATCGGAGGTACTGTTAATATGATCGAGCTCTGTTTTTAAACCTGTTTCAAGTTCAACCTTTTCTGAAAATGGATTGGTGTAATTCAATGCGAAATTATTCTCATTTTCTATACCGGGATTGTCCCCGTAGGATCCTTTTTTGATCGATTCCGGATTAATTCCTTCCTGACGTTGCTCGTAATAGGAATGGTTATGGCCCATGGAAGCGTTGTAGAGTAATTCCAGTTCCTCCCCGTCCTTACGGAATTTCTTTTTATAACCCAGTTCCGTTTCTACTGACCTTTCATGAAAGTTGCTTGTGCTCACTAAGATATCATTTATGTCGGACATGGTATTCCCCGAACCATCCATGGTAATCGTTTCACGGTTCGAACTGCCGTTGGTATTATTTCCGAAGTAGTCAAAGCCGATGGTTCCTTCAAGGTTGGTCCTGGGTGTCATATCCCAGTCGAATCCCAGGCCCGATTCGAATCCATGCCTGTTGAATTGACTGCTGCCATTCTGATTGAGTTGAACCATTGAAGTGGAATCCCGGGATAATCGATTGGTGCCTGTTATTGTTTTCGAATTTAACTGGGCATTGCCGCTGAAATACATATTGAGACCGAAATTCTTCTTTCTCATATTCATGTTAACAGAACCGTTTTCAAGACGGGTTCCACCTGAAAGTGATATGTTCCCGTTTATACCCTGTAATTTATTCTTTTTCAGGATGATGTTTATGATACCCCCCGTACCGGAGGCATCATATTTTGCGCCAGGAATTGTGATCACCTCAATGGATTGGATCCTGCTGGCAGGAATGGATTGCAGTACGTCGGCAATATTATTTCCGAATAATACCGAAGGCTTGCCGTCGATCAGGAAACGTACGCTTGAGCTTCCCTGGAGTTCAACATTCCCATCAATATCGACGGACACCTGCGGGACTTTTTTCAATACGTCGGTAGCAACCCCGTTCTGGGATGTAATATCCCTGTCGACATTGTATATTGTTTTATCGATTTTGTTTTCTATAATTTCTTTCTGTGAGGTCACGGTGACTTCATTCAGCAGGGTCTGGTTTACCGACATTTTAATCTCGCCAAGATCAATGCTGGTATGATCCGTATCGATTACGATATTATCCGATTCATTTTTCTTATAGCCTAGGAATTCAGCGACTATTTTATAGGTGCCCGCTGCGATTTTGGTTATCGCAAAATTGCCATTGACATCTGTGATCATCCCGTTTACGATTTTCCCTTCCGCCTGGTTTATTAAACTCACAGTGGCATAATCGATGGGTTTTCCTGATTGTGAATCGATGATTTTTCCTTTTATTATTCCGGTTCCCTCCCGCTGGTTTTGGGCATATAGTGAATAAGAGATAAGGTTTGCGGTAAAAATTAATAAGATGATCCTAATCGCCAGCCTGGAAGATATTGATGTGAAATAACTGTTTAAAAAATCGATCAACATTATTAATTCAACCGTAGTAAGTCTTTTTAATAATAAATGAATCGAGCTAATCAGGGGCGAGGGGTTTCCTGAAGCCGTAACACTGAAGGAATTTTTCACGATAAATCGAATTACACACGAAATATATTGGTAAAATCTTAAGTAATTTTAAATTTCACTGAAATCGCGGCCGCATGTCGAAAGAAATATACCTTCTTCTGAACCTTGTATTGGCATTTTATAATGTCGGTACCATCTGGGCACATGAGATCGACATATTCAGGACCTGGAAATTATTGGATCCCCCGGCTTTTAAAAAAGTGCAGGATGCCCATTGGAAAAAATTGCCTTACTGGGTATTTATACCGGTTGGGATTTCTTTTTTTGGCCTTATCGGGCTGATCTGGTATCATCCGGCAACCGTTCCTGGATTCGAAATATGGATAGCTTTTTCAATTCAGATTTTGTCCCATTTGCTGACTGCAACACTATGGGGACCCTGGCAGGCAAAATTATCGAAGGATGAACTGGGAGGTGCCAGTCCCTTCCTCAAAAAAATATTGAAAACACATTGGCTCAGGACCTTACTTATCAACGGATATGGTTTTATCCTCTTATGCATGGTCATTCAGACCTTTTCCGAGAGATAGATAATAATGGAATGAACAAGAGTTGAAAACCATCCGAAAGGAAATTTATTTGATTTCCCTTCCGGCATTGATTTACGATCGTGACCTTATTTAATTCAGGCCTGATGCCTAAAATTAATCATATCATGTCCTTGTTTTGGAAGGAAAAACAGATCATATTGGCAAAGTCAAACCTGCATTTTTTTGTGGAAGGGAGAGCTTATAAATGACATCCCGTTGACATTCAATTTTTTATTTTATACTTATTTTAACAACTATTTTTATGAATGATAAAGAACCAGGAAAGGAAATCAGTTCCAATTCGAGGAGAAATTTCCTGAAAACTTCTGCTACCGCAGCAGCAGCCATCACCATCGTACCCAGTGTTGTACTTGGCAAAAAACTTGGGTACCAGGCCCCAAGCGATACCCTTAATGTTGCGTTGATCGGTGCCGGCAATCAGGGTTCCGGGGATATTATGAACATATGCAAAGTGGAAGTGGAGCCCGCACAGAAAAATCCGTTTGCAATGAATTCAATACCCGGCACTGAAAAACTGGTAGCCGTTTGTGATGTCGACTGGAGTTACGGGCCTGTCCAGGGGACCTTTGCAAAATATCCCGGTGCAAAAAAATACAAGGACTGGAGGCGCATGTACGATGAAATGGGGAAATCAATTGATGCTGTAGTCGTTGCCACTGCAGATCATAATCATGCCAACCCTTCCGCCACAGCCATCACATTGGGCAAGCATGTTTATTGCGAAAAACCGCTGACCCATTCTATATATGAATCCCGCCTTTTGGCTAAGCTGGCGAAAAAATATAAAGTAGCCACACAGATGGGTAACCAGGGAGCATCGGGTGCAGGAGTGCGCCAGGCATGTTCCTGGGCATGGGCCGGGGAAATAGGGGAGGTGCGAAAGGCAGATGTATGGACCAGCAGGCCGATCTGGCCGCAGGGTTTGGATACTCCTACCGATATTCAGAAAGTTCCTAACGGACTCGACTGGAACCTCTGGATTGCCCATATGCCGATGAGGCCTTATAATTCTGCCTATCATCCCTGGAATTTCCGCGGTTGGTGGGATTTCGGAACAGGCGCTTTCGGAGATATGGCATGTCATAACATGCACCCGGTTTTCAAAGTTTTGCACCTGGGATACCCGGTAAAAGTTCAGGGTCAATCCACCACTTTGAAGAAAGATGCCTGCCCACATGCACAGGCAGTGAAAATGATCTTCCCGGAAAGAACCAATCTGCCGAACATGGCCATGCCGGAAGTTGATGTGACCTGGTTCGACGGAGGATTTCACCCCATGATCCCCAACCATCTCCCCGAAGGAAAAAAATGGGAAGGCGAGGGCTGTGCCCTGTATGGGACTAAAGACACCCTCATACTTGGAAGCCATGGAACCAATCCTTACCTGCTGTCAGGCAGAACACCCGATACGCCGGAAGTACTGAGGGTGGTTCCCGATAATAATCATTACCTCGACTGGGTAAGTGCATGCAAGAACCCTGACCTGCGGGAAAAGACTGCATCCCATTTTGAAGAGGCCGGTCCATTCAATGAAATCGTTTTAATGGGCGTACTGGCTGTACGGCTGGAAAAGCTTGACAGAATACTGGAATGGGACGGACCCAGCATGCAGTTCACAAATATTTCAGATGATGAAGAAGTATCCACATGGTCCGAGATGTTTGATATCGGAAAGATGATGGTGGCTGCCAATGCCATGGCTAAAAACCCCGGAGGCTCCGGTAAGGGTAACGCTATGCCTAGCTTTCCGGGAATGCCGGGTTACAAGGACCCCAGCGCAAGGAATGTAAAGGAATTCATGAACTCGCTGGTGAAGCACGAATACCTGAACGGCTTCAAATTGCCTGATATGCCGGCATAAGGTAAAAGACTGGTCGTCAGATTATTCGATTTGGTAAAGGATCCATAATTCCGATTTCATTTTGTTTTGGAAGTTTACGGGTCCTTTTTTTCCGAGCCTTATCATAATTTTCCACGAAGGACCAGAGCGCAAAGTATTCAGCAGAAATATTTATCGTCTTCCTGCAAATTTATGGATGACCCCCCGACTGCCCTCGCTGTATCCTTCGGGGCGGGGCAGGCCGGAATCAAAGCCGGGGATGATTATCCTTATATTATTATTCCTCACATCACCCATCCCCGCATTTCCCCGTATCCCCTTTTCCATCTTTCAACCTCCCCCCATCCGAGTCTCCGGCACGGGACCAGGATGAAAAGCAATAATCAGCAATCTTTTTTTATCTGTTAATTATTGTGTGGAAATTTGAATCAGATCCTTATATTTTTTCGTTAAATGAAAAATGGATCGGATTATGAAAACACGGATTTTTACTTTCGCTCTCTTTTTAATCTTGGCTTCCTGTACCAGTGATACGACGCCTATCTCCACCGGTAGCATTACATTTCATTTTGTAAACCAGGAAAATGGTGAGCTAGCTGTATATAACAGCATGCAGTACGTGGATGCAGCCGGAAATCCCTATGAAATTACAAATATTCAGTGGTTCATTACGGATGTATCATTTATCGACACGCTTGGAAAGGTGGTCCCGGCACCTGACAGCAACTGGATCCATTACGTGGATTCCGGTTTGCCGGAAACTCAATCCTGGACTCTCAGCGGAATAAAACCGGGAGATTATAGGGGTATTATGTTTGTATTCGGGATCAAAGGCGAACAAAATATTCCCGGCATGTTTACCGACCCTCCCGAGAGCAATATGATGTGGCCTTATGCAATGGGCGGAGATTACGGGGGATATCATTATATGAAATTTAACGGGTTCTGGAAAACTCCCTCGGGGCAAAGAACCCCGTTCAACTGCCACCTGGGAGTGGGACAGATCTATGATTCTGCGGAAAATATTACAGGATATGTCCAGAACTGGTTTGAAGTTTTTCTTCCGAAGTCTTCCTTTTCCATGCCGGTTGGAGGATCTATGGAAGCCAATATCTTCATGGATGTCAATAGCTGGTTCGACACACCCCATGTTTTTGACTGGAACTTTTACAATGGTGGACAGATCATGAACAACCAGGATGCCATTGGACAGATCCGCGATAACGGCAGTGACGTATTTACAATTCAGTTCCTGAAGAATGGCTCATGAGATCGGATTAACGTGTTAAAGAAAGCCCTTTTATTTTCATCCTGTGCACTTTTTGTTTTTCTGACTGTATTTTACAGTTGTGAAAAGATGAATAATGCCCCTGCCGTTCCCCAGCCAACGCCATTTGCATTTCCCGACCTGGCCCAGTTCCCCCACCATTTGAATATCCCTGCTGATAATCCGACAACCGTGGAAGGTGTGAAGCTCGGAAGGTATCTGTTTTATGACGGCAGGCTATCCGGGCGATCCGATCCCGATTCGCTTATGTCATGTGGTTCCTGTCATATTCAGTCCAGGGGATTCAAGTGTGGGATCGATAATCCCAATTTCAAGGGGGGCCGGCCCCATGGCCTTCCTTCGCCGGGACATCCCGATGGAATAGCTACGCATCATGTCATGATGAGCCTGGTAAATGCCGTATACAACTCGAATGGCTATTTATGGAACGGAGCGGCAAGCTCACTTGAAGAAGTTGTACGGCTGGTCATCACTTCCCCTGAAGAAATTAACGGTTCCTTTAACAAAACTGTAAAAACGATCGCTTCAGTTCCTATATATCCTCCCATGTTCAAAGCTGCCTTCGGGACGGATTCAGTGAACATCGACAGGATTTCAAAGGCCATCGCCCAGTTCGTAAGAACAATAGTAGCCTACCGGTTTAAATTTTATCAGTATACACAGCAAAAAGCTGAACTGTCCCCCTCGGAATTACATGGATACCAGATGTTTTATTCAGAAAAGGCGGATTGTTTCCATTGCCATGCCGGATCACTGCTGATGACTACTACGGATTATTTCAACAATGCGAAGGATACGGTCTTTACCGACCCGGATGACCGGTATGCCGTAACCGGTAAACCTGAAGATATAGGAGCCTATATGGCTCCGTCTCTTATCAATTGTGAAGTCACAGCACCCTATATGCACGACGGCAGGTTCAAAACGCTGGACCAGGTGATCGATTTTTATTCTACGGGCCTGAAATATTCCGAATATGTTTCCCCGATGATGACCTACGTTCAGTACGGGGGTAACCATCTTTCAGACAGTGACAAGGCGGATCTGAAGGCATTTTTACTTACCCTTACCGATCATGACATGCTGACCGATCCTGACTATTCATGTCCTTCGGATCTGGGTGAATACGGGATGAAAGATCCGTTTGCTTTAAAAAACTGATTTCCGGATAATTGCTTAAATTATCTTCATTCTCTTCAAATAATAAAAAAATCCATAGTTCTGTAACTTTTTGGAAAGAACTGGATTTACCTTACCGTATTTGAAACCCTGATTGACCGAACAACGCTTGGAATCGATTTCAGACAATGACCTGATGTTCCTGGTAAAGGAAGGAGACCTGGACAAACTCGGACCTCTTTACGAAAGGTATAAAAAGGTATTGTTCGCCTTTTTTTACCGGATGAATTATGACAAAGAGCTTAGTGAAGACCTGGTCCAGAATGTTTTTATCAGGATACTTAAATACAGGACAACGTTCAAAGGTAAGGGTGAATTCCGGATATGGATGTTTCATATTGCCAGGAATGTTAATCATGAACATTACCGCCGTAATTCAAAGCTCGGGTCGGCTGATAAATTAAGAAATGTTCATCACCTGATCTCCGATTTCAGTGAAATAGAAGAAACGAAGAAAAAAGAGGATGACCTAGCATTGCTTGACCGGGCCATCACACTGCTGAACGAAGATAAAAGAGAGATTATCATGCTAAGCAAGATCGAAAATATAAAATACAGTGATATCGGTGAAATACTTAACTGTTCTGAGAACACGGTTAAAATAAAAGTCTTCAGGGCAATGAAAGAATTAAAATCGGTTTATGAAAAAATCAAGGACCACTATGAATGAGGAAAGAGTAAAATATCTGGTCCGGCTGTTCAATGAAGGAAAGCTGGACAAGTCAGGTCAGAAAGAGCTTGAAATTCTTATCAGGAAGGGCCGGGTCAGCGCTGAGAATATTGATTCTCTGAAAGACCTCCTTGACCGTCTTGATGACTTAAAGATACCCGAACCCGGACCTGAAATGGACAGGTTATTCTATGAGCGGTTGAAAAATGAGAAGACAATTCAGGAAACAAATCTTTATTCAATTATCAGAACCTGGATGGAAAGGATCTTTCCCGCCGGTTACTCTTATGGATTTATCCGGCCTGCCATTATGCTCTTTGCCGGTTTCCTTGCAGGATACCTGATCTTCCACACCGGCTACCGGAAACATCTCGAAGTCATGGATAACGAGATAAGGGAAATGCATGAAATGCTGGTGGTTAACCTGCTCCAGAAGCCGGAAGCTTCAGACAGGCTCAAAGCCGTAAACCTGACCGACCGCATGACGCAGGTTGACAGCACTGTAATCAGGGCTTTACTGAATACGCTGGATCATGATGAAAATGTCAATGTGCGGTTAGCGGCCATCAATGCTCTTTTAAAATATTCCAATCACCCTGAAGTGCGGCAGGGCCTGGTGGAATCCTTGTCCTTCCAGGATTCACCACTGGTCCTCGTCACCCTGGCCGATGCAATGGTGCTTCTTCAGCAGAAGAATTCTGTAGGGAAATTAAAAGATCTATTAAAAGACAAAAACCTCAACCAGGAGGTAAGGGATAAAATTATCGACAGTATCCACAAGATCAGTTAAACTCAAAGTAAAGGAACATGAAATTCTTATTATTATTTCTCACCATGCTGGTCTCCTTACAAGCCCGTTCCCAGGAACGGAGGGAACATATCAGCAAACAGATCGATTTTACCGGGAAGGCTCCCGGGGTATTTTACCTTGACAATATCAACGGTTATGTCCATGTGGAGGGCTATGACGGGACAAAAGTCATTCTCGAAGCCGATAAATGGATAAAAGCTTCCAGTACTTCCGATCTGGATAAATACTGGAATAAGCTCCAACTGGTCGTGCACGAGGAAGGCGATTCTGCCGAAGCTTATGTGGACGGCCTTTGTGATTGCGATTGCAATGAATGGGGTCATCATTACGGCAATCACTGTGATTTTGACGGAGATTTTTCCTTCAACATCACCCTGAAGGTACCGGAACATATGAACCTTGTCGTATCGACCGTCAACAACGGAGATATTACCATAGATCATGTTTATGGAAGTTTGAAAGTCCGCAATGTGAACGGGGGAATAACCATGAATGATGTTTCCGGAACTTCCGATGTAAAAACCATTAACGGGGATATTACCATCAGGTACAGCAGGAATCCCGCCGGAGATTCCCGGTATTATACCCTTAACGGGAAACTTACAGTTTACTACCAGCCGCAATTATCCGCTGATCTGCGCTTCAAGACCTTTCAGGGAAATTTCTATACCAATTTCGATTATAAGACCCTTCCGGCGGCCCGGTTGGTCAGTGTAGCTTCAGGGAAAAAGGGTATGTTTTACCAGATCGACGACAGGACCGGGATAAGAATTGGCGATGGCGATGTAAAGCTCGATTTCGAGACTTTCAACGGAAATGTATATATCCGTAAAATGACAAGTGAATAACTTCAATTGCAATTAAAATATTTAAACAATACTCATATGAAAACAAATCTCAAAATATGGATAAGTATTTTCATGATACTTTCGGTGCCCGTGCTCACAAGGGCACAGGACAATTCACAACAACTGGTGGTTCCGTTATCGGATCCTTCAAAACCGGGACTGCTGGACCTGTCGCTACAGAACGGTTCGATTAAAATAACCGGCTATACAGGAAAAGACGTTATTATCCAGGTATCCACTGACCAGAAAAAGTATGACGAGGAGGACAATATGCGGGACGGGCTGAAAAGGATCCCGAATAATTCCATCGGAATTACGGCTAAGGAAGAGAACAACACGGTAAAGGTTACGAGTAATAACTGGAATAAAAGTATAGCCCTCGCCATCCAGGTACCTGCCTCATTCAATCTGAAATTAAGGGATATCAATGACGGGGATATTTCGGTTGAAAATGTTTCAGGAAATATGGATGTAAGTCATGTGAACGGAGGCATATCACTGATCAATGTTTCAGGTTCGGCGGTGGTTAATACAACCAACGGCGATATTAAAGTGATATTTAAAAAAGTAACTCCCGATACGCCAATGGCATTCAGCACCTTTAACGGGGACATCGATGTTACTTTTCCCGCCGATCTGAAAGCAAACCTAAAAATGAAATCCGACCACGGGGATATATACAGTGATTTTGATATGAATATTTCCAAGACTGCTCCCAAAGTCGAGAACAAACAGGAATCAGGCGAGTATAAAATTTCGATGGAATCATGGGTAAACGGAACGGTGAATGGGGGAGGCCCCGAGATCTCTTTCAAGAATTTCCAGGGTGATATCCTGATCAGAAAACAAAAAAGCTGAGCGGGCTTCAGCTTCCAGATATATCGGGAAGATCCGGCAACCTTTTATTATTCCTAAAGTTTCCAGACATTCATAAGTGTGGTTTTTGAATCAGGATCCCGAACCAAAGACGGGATCCTGTTCTTTTTATTTTACTGTATTTTTTCTTTATTAATTACTGAGACTCCCATCGGTTATTTCTATTATTGCAATTCGGGTTAACAGTATAATTACTTCCGGAAAAATGCCTTCTCCATTTGTGCTTTCAATACGATCTCAATGGCTAGGGAAACTGGTCATACAACAGGGGCAGGGCTGGTTGATACAATGCAACGACAGCCAGAGTATTGATAATTTTTTAAACTGGATCGAAGGCAGGAAATACTACCCCGGAGACAGTGTTGAATTGGAATCAGCTAATTTATTGCTGAGGGAAGTTTATGCGGTACATCCATGGATCGGGATATTACGGTTCAGGCTTTCTGAAAATGAGGGCGCCGATTTCTATTATCAACAGCGATATCATTCCACCGAAAATGACAATGTGCTGAGCTTGAAGGAATATATCCGTGGAACCGGAAAGGTCAATTTTAAAGACCTGGCTATCCAGCTCGGACTTGACAGGCTGATGGATGAAAAGATAAATATGTTGTCGACCGGCGAATTCCGAAAAGCCTGTTTATTAAAAGCTTCCATCTCGCGTCCCAGGGTATTGTTTATTGAAGAACCTTTTACAGGAATTGACCGGGAAAGCCGTTCCGGACTGGAACTTCTTTTCCTCCGCCTCCTGGAGGACGGTATTTCAGTTGTCATATTTTCATCATACCGTGTACAGGGACCTTACCTTGATCATTACCTGAAAATCGGCGACCGTTTAAATGCGGATAGTGTATATCCTTTAAAGGACCTCAGGATACCGGAACCCTGTTTCCCTGGGGAATTCAGAAATGCTTTCGAGCTGAAAAATATAACAGCCGGCTATAACGGGCGTGATGTTTTACATAAGGTAAACTGGACAGTCCGCCGTTACGAGAAATGGAAACTGACAGGACCCAATGGTGCAGGGAAATCTACTTTATTAAGCTTTGTCAATGCAGATAATCCCCAGGCTTACAGCAATGAGGTTTACCTGTTTGACAGGAGGAGGGGGACCGGCGAGAGTATATGGGATATTAAGGACCGAATCGGTTATTATTCATCCGAATTCCACCGGTATTTTGACAAGCGGCAAACCGTCGAAGAGGCAATGGACTCCATTATTTTCCTGAATCCATACAAGAATCGCACATTGAATCCTGCCGAAGGGGAATTCAGGCTATACCTATTGGAATATTTTAATCTGCAAAACCTTCAAAGTCGTTTATTGATCGAACTTCCCCCTATAATCCAGAAACTGGTTTTGCTTATGGCTGTATTCACTAAAAATGCTCCTTTACTTATACTGGACGAACCTTTCCAGGACTTCAATGAAACGCTTATCCATAAAATAAAAGACTTGCTGGATATCTATATTAAGGACAGGACCTTTATCATGGTAAGTCATAACTCCACGGAATTCCCGGCTTCAATGCAAAGACATTTTATGCTGGAAAATGGCCGGGGACAGGAGAATATATTATGAATATTGTCCGGTAAGAATATTGGGAATATTTATTAAAAGTCTCCCTTGGAACTGATAGCCATATTGATTGCGGAAGCCAGCAATTTTCGGTCCGGGTTTTTCTGCATATTTCAGTGTTCCCGATGGCTATCGGGACTGAGGGAACCGGTATTTGGGAACCATCCCTTAGTCCAGGTAGCCATCGGGATCGCGGATAAACACCGAATAGAAAGATTCAGAACCAGCAATACATGGTTTACATCTTCGCCGGGTAGCCCACAGTCTGACCGAAAAGGATTCACTGGCCGGGATGTAATTATATCCTTACCCCAAGTTCCTTTCTGTTACAATTATGGAACCAGGCAGCCATTCCCCTGGAAGCTGCAAACAGGTAAACATTTGCCGCGATCAAGCCTGGATCAATGAAAGTAATCATGGCTGAAATTAAAAATTCAAATTATGTTAGAGAATTAAACGGTTGTGGTTTATGGGGCTGAAGGTTTCCTCGACAGTACAATTGCAAAAGCATCATTCTTTTTTTAATACCAATGTAATCTTATTCCAGTCAGCCGCAGCATTTATCACTTTCCGGAAGTCTTCGAAGCGGCTGAGGGGGAAATAAATTTCATTGTAGAATTCATCGATTGCAACGGATAAATCTTTGCCTTCAAGCGTATAGGTCGATTTAAAGGAATAAACCCTCTGACTGTCCTGCATCACATAAACTTCCTTGTTAAGGTCATCAGGATTAATGATCTTATAACCCTCGGGCAGGGTCATTTTTATTCGCCTGTGATAACCCCTGTTAAAATCATTCTCGACATCGTTCACGCGCTTATTATCCTGGTATAACTCCGATTGGGGTCCTATGAGTTCCCCGATCTTTACGAGTATGGTATTTCCTCCATTCTGTATCAGCCCGGAAGTGGTGAATTTGCTTTTGATGATCCATGGATCGTTCCAGGTATGATAGTCAAAGTTCTGCTCGGTACTGTCAATAGTTTTGAAAGCCGCATCAGCGGCAATGAACTTTACAGCTTCCTCTTTAAGATCGTCCGCCTTCTTTTTATCCAGCATCGAGAATGATATCTTATAATATGCGCTCAGGTAACCTGAAAAAGAACGTTCCAGATCGATCGTTGCATGGGTAATGCTGTCGTTGAATTTCATGGATAGGTTGATATTATCGCATGACCTGTCGGCATTCAATGCGGGTATCCATTTAATCTCGCCTACGCCCACGGTAAAATCCTGCACTGGCATCCCGTAAATGAAAAGGCCCCAGGTGGCTGTCAGGTTCATGGGTACAATTCCATACCTGAACTCGATCGAATAGGGGGAGAGATATTTGTCCTGGTCAGGAAAATAGATCAGAAAATCGTTAAGAAAATCCCAGGTAGGAAACGCAGGATCAAAATGAGCTTCTTCCCTGCTGATGGTAAATACGATCTGGTGCCTTACCTGTGTAAGATCGAACAGAATGGCATATAATCTTGTTATACTCCTGTTATTGGCAATTTTATCGGAAAGGATATCGGCTATATTTTTATATCCGGGATCCGGGTTATCCTGTATGGTGATCCCTGTCTTGATATAATTCTCAATGGTCCTTATTTTTTCCTCGACAGGAGTGGCGTCGGTGAACCTGAGAGATTTTATTATCTTTTCGGCTGCCCTGGTCTCATTTTTATCAGGATCGTATATGTTGTCATACATTCTTCTTGCCGCACCGGCGAATGTGAACAATCGTCCTAAATTGTTTTTATCATTTGTGTTCAATTTGAATTCCAGCCTCCGGCGGCTGGCATCGAAATAGGAATATTCCTCGTGCCGGAGACCCGGTATGTTGAGTAGCTTCAGGTCATAGATATTTGTGCTATCCTTATCATCCGTCTCTTCTACAGGGCAATTGCCGTTATACCCTTTGAAGATAAAATGAAGGTTCTCCGGGCATATGAGGCGGAAGGTGGAATTCTTAATGGGGTACGAATTCTGGAGAAATATCTTTCCAAAATAAACCGGATCAGCCTTTTTGATATAATAATATTCAATTTCGCATCCTTTGACCGCCCCTTCAATGGCGAAGATCTTATATCCGCTGCCCGATTCTTCATCCTTGATTTCCTTGATATTATTCTCATCAAGAACAGTGATCTTACCGTTGGGCTGAATCGTGCGTGCTTTTATTTCCTCGATCTTCTCCGTTCCATGCAGGGGAATATAGATCCTGTTAAACTGATTGATGCCTTCATCATTATTTACCTTCACCGTTTGATGAAAAGTAATATACAGGCTTGGATCTGACTGGTCTTCATCATACACATATTCATACCTCGTGTCGAATTCCAGGATATAGGTTTGAATTTGTTTTTCCGAATCGGATAAAACTGTCATGGCACGGTCAGGTTGCCAGGAGAAAGGGGTATAGGATTGGGAAAATATTTCTTGAGGCAGTAAAATAAGAATACTAATCGCAGACAGGATTACGGCGGACATAAAAATATTCTTCATATAACAGTTAAAAATTTAATTTCGTTTTAATATGATGAAATCCTTGTATGCCATGCCCA
>JBJKSY010000032.1:0-3042 GCA_046703645.1 Cyclobacteriaceae bacterium | reverse complement strand
GAGTAGACATCCAGGCGATCACCAACGGAAAAGTAAATAAGTTATCCTATACGGTGACATTGAACGGAAGTTTCCTTCATAATGAGATCACTTACCTGGCACCGGGGATCACCTACCTCAGTACGGTTAACCCGAGCTTCAGGGGTATCGAGCCGATCCGAAATGACTTGGGCCATTCCATTTCAGCTTATTACGGATATCAGGTTGTTGGCCTGTTCAAGACCCAGGCTGAGATCGATGCCGCTGCCACACAGGAAGGTGTGATCAAGACCGAAAATGCCAAGGCGGGTTCTCCGGCACAGGGTGTGGGACGTTTCCATTATGCCGATATCAACGGCGACGGACAGATCACTTCTGACGACCGTACCTACCTGGGCAGCCCGGTTCCGAAGTTCACGGGAGGACTTAATTTCACCCTGAACTACGGTGATTTCGAGCTCGACCTGTATTCCTATATTTCCCTTGGCAACAAGATCTGGAACCAGACAAAGTGGTGGGATGATTTCTATCCATCATTTGCAGGCGCTTCCATTTGTACGGATGTGGCCAAATCCTGGACTCCCCAGAACCCGAATGCTACAATTCCCATGTACGAGAATACTTCCAATTTCAGCACCAATACCCAGGCTAACTCCTGGTACCTTGAAAGCGGAAACTTCTTCCGTATCCAGGATGTTACACTGGCTTATAATATTCCGGCTACTTTCCTGAATAAGATCAGTATCCAGAGATTCCGCGTATTTGCCAGTGCAAATAACCTGCTGACCATTACGAAGTACTCGGGACTTGATCCTGAAGTCGGTGGCGCCGCCGATACCAATTTCGGTATTGACCAGGGTAACATTCCTTTGACCAGGAGCTGGACATTCGGCGTGAATGTTGGTTTCTAAACGGTATTTCTGAAAAAAGGAATTAAGATTTTGAAACGTATTAACGAAAAATTAAAATACCAAAAAGATGAAAATTGCTAGAATAACCTTAATGTCCGTTATTTTCATACTGGGTATCACCGTGGGCTGTAAACAAAGTTTCCTGGATATTCTGCCCACAGGAGCCCTGGATGAAACCAAGCTGACTACCTCAGCCGGATTGCAGGGATCCCTGATAGGGGCCTATTCCTACCTGCTGGGAAGGAGCGGGGACTTTTATGACGGAGTGGATAACTGGTTCTGGGGAAATGTACTCGGCGGGGAAGCCTACAAAGGGTCGAACGCCGGTGACCAGGCCCAGGTGAATGAGATCGCTTCCTACAGCCCTCAGTCAAACAATGCTTCCATACTTGAAAAATATGCCGCTTCCTATGAAGGGGTTGCCCGTTGCAACAACACCTTGAAACTGCTTGCAAATGCTGCTCCGGAAGTTTCAGCCGCAGAAAAAACTGAGATTGAAGCTGAAACCAAGTTCCTCAGGGCAATATATTATTTCGAGCTGAAGCAGTTGTTCAATAATACACCCTATGTGGATGAAACATGGGATGGAGTAACACCCGTGAAGAACGACCAGGATCTCTGGCAGTTCATTGAAGCCGACTTCAAATTTGCTGCTGCTAACCTGCCCAAGACCCAGGCTGATAAAGGGCGAGGAAATAAATATGCTGCTGAAGCTTTCCTGGCAAAGACCTATTTGTTTGAAGGCAAGTATAGTGATGCGCAGCCCCTGTTTACCGACCTTATGACCAACGGTGTAACATCTGACGGGCAGAAATACGGATTGCTTACACATTATTCCTGGGTTTTCAGGCCTCAGCATGAGAACAGCCAGGAAAGTGTATTTGCCGTACAGTCGGCTGTTGGAACAGGAACTGTAAGTAATGCCAACCCCGACATGGTGTTGAACTTCCCGTACAGCGGGTCGGGTGATGTTGCCGGGAACTGCTGTGGTTTTGACCAGCCGAGCTTTGACTTCGCCAACTCATTCAGAACAGTAAACGGTCTTCCTATACTGGATGGAACCTATAACAGTGCTGCTAATGCCCTGAAGTCCGACAACGGACTTACTTCCGATCAGGCTTTTACACCGGATGCAGGTACTATCGATCCGAGGTTGGATTGGAGTGTTGGCCGTAGAGGAATTCCGTACCTTGACTGGGGTAATTTCAAAGGCGCATTATGGATCCGCGACCAGACGAATGGTGGGCCCTATGCTCCCAAGAAGTTTATCTACATGAAGGCAGATGCACAGACACAAGTCGATAACAGTGGGTGGACACCGGGTTATGTTGCTCAGAACTATGATATGATCCGTTATGCCGATGTTCTGCTGATGGCAGCCGAGTGCGATGTCCAACTCAATGACCTGACTACTGCACAGACGCTGGTTAATGTGGTGAGGGCCCGTGCGCAATTAGCCGCTGATTTTGTACAGGATGCAAATGGTAACCCTGCTGCTAATTATGTGATCAATCAATATTCCACCGCATGGGCTGATAAGGCTACCGCAATGGCAGCAATTCAAATGGAAAGGAAACTGGAACTGGGCCAGGAAGGCCACCGTTTCTTTGACCTTGTTCGTTGGGGAATTGCCGACCAGGTATTGAATGCCTGCATAGCACTCAATAATAAAGACCTGTCTGCTTCACCATATATTGGCGCTACCTTCAAGAAAGGCAAGAGTGAATACCTTCCTATCCCGCAAACCGAGATCGATATTGCTGGTGCAGGTATTATTACTCAGAACCCGGGTTATTGATATACTTGTATTAACAATAAATCATGAAAGAGGTCAGCAATCAGGCTGACCTCTTTTTTTTATCTCAATCCGGGTCTTCCCACTACCCCCAATCCGAGTCTTCCGCAGGAGACCCGAATTTAAGAATGGAATCTTCGTGCTGTATAAGTTAAGACAATTTCCATCACCCCCAATCCAAGTCTTCTTCCTGTCTTCCACAATTAATTCAAAACAAATCAAAAAATGGTTAATCCTTTAAAATTAAAGGGTTTTATATAGCACACAAACTGACTCGTAATGAAAACAGGATAGGGTTTTATGAAAAAAGTAATTGATTTTTGATTTCAGATTTTTGATATTTGACTCTTGATTTAT
>JBJKSY010000031.1:0-9952 GCA_046703645.1 Cyclobacteriaceae bacterium | reverse complement strand
CGCTCGCAACAGTCTGTGCCAGGCCGACCGGAAGGATACTCAATAGAACCATAAGTAACAGGCCGATATTCAATGCCCAGAATGAAAACCTGATTACCTTGTCCTTCCATTCATATTTGACGGTCAGGCCTCTGAGAACAAATAACATGAGGCCGATTCCCAGCATTCCATAAACTCCGAATAAGGCGGTATGACCATGAACAGGTGTCGTATTTAAACCCTGCATATAGTACAAGGCAATCGGTGGGTTTATCAGGAAACCGAAGATCCCGGCCCCTACAAGATTCCAGAAAGAAACGGCAATGAGACAATATATCGGCCACTTATAGGCTTTGATCCACTGCGTGGAACGGCTGATTTTCAGGTTATGCCAGGCTTCGAAGCCCATCATGACCAACGGTACGACTTCCAGGGCACTGAAGGTAGCGCCAAGCGCCAGTACAGGAGTTGGAGTCCCTGTAAAGTACAGATGATGAAAAGTCCCGATAATACCGCCAATCAGGTAGATGATAGTTGAAAAGATAACTGCCGAAGATGCGGGTTTTATTTTCAATAATCCCATCCTTACGAAAAGGAATGCGGAAATTACCGTGGCAAATACCTCAAAGAATCCTTCTACCCATAAATGAACCACCCACCAGCGCCAGTATTCGGCAATGGCGAGATTGGTTTGTCTTCCCCACATAAGACCCGCTCCGTAAAAGGCGGCAATCGCAATGGATGCCACCATAAACATTGACAGTAACTGTTTGTTTTCACCGGGTTTTTTTAATGCAGGCAGCAAGGCCCTGACCATTAAGATCAGCCAGAGTATCAGGCCTACAAATAAAAAAATCTGCCAGAATCTGCCCAGATCGATGTATTCATATCCCTGGATTCCAAACCAGAAGTTCTGAACAAGTCCGAGTTTTTGCATCACACCGAACCATTGCCCGGCAAGAGAGCCGACTACGATGATCAACAGGGCAATAAACAGGAAATTGACGCCTAGCCGCTGGAACTTTGGCTCATGACCGGATACTGCCGGTGCGATATATAAACCTGTGGCAAGCCAGGAAGTGGCGATCCAGAATATAGCCAGTTGGATGTGCCAGGTCCGGGAAATGGCATAGGGAAGAAAATGAGCCAGGGGGAAACCATAGAAAGCTGTGCCTTCAACCCCGTAATGAGCGGTAATAACTCCCATGATTACCTGTGCCAGGATCAACCCGCATACCACCCAGAAATATTTTTGAATTGCCTTCATGGAAGGAGTTGGAGCAAGACCTGCCAGTGGATCGTTTTGAGGAAGATTGACAGGCAATGATTCATTGTCTTTAATGCTGGCCTGGTAAAAAAGCATTAACCCGATACCCGTAAGGAGCATAATTACACTGAATCCGGTCCATAAAAGCAGGGAAGGGGCCGGCTTGTTGCCAACCAATTCTTCGGGAGGCCAGTTATTGGTGTATGTAATTGTTTTTCCCGGGCGATCCGTTGAACATGACCAGGTTGCCCAAAAAAAGAAATCGGTCATTTTACTCATTCTGCTCCCATCCTTGACAGTATTTGCAGGAATAGCATAATCATCCCGGGTTTCGGCAAGACCCGGGTTGTTCCTGAATAATCCTGAATAATATTCTGCGACTGCATTTGCAGCAGCCACTCTTACCGGAGACAGTGTAAGAGTTTTATTATCAGGATCATATGTATTGATCCTTATCTCCTTTTGAAGGTCCACCTGCAATACCGCCTTGTCTTCATCGGACAAATGATCATATCCTGCATGAAATCGTTCATTTGCCCAGGTATCCAGGATATAGGTCGCTTCCCTGTGCAGGTAATCGGCTGTCCAGTCTGGTGCAACATACGAGCCATGACCCCATACCGTTCCGACTTCCTGGCCACCGATGGATTGCCACACATTCTGACCGTCGCGGATATCCTGTCCTGTAAAAAGAACGGCGCCGTTATTGCCGACAACTTTATCGGGAACAGGCGGGGCAAGCATATATATTTCATGGCCGAAATACCCTAAAACGGAAAAGGATACTATCAAAACGGATACGAAACCTATCCAGAGTCTTTTTGTATTCATTGTTAATGTATTGATTGAAGCTTTACAGATAAATACTGATATGGTTTATTTCATGAAAGGTATTTCCCTTCCAGTTCGTGGATCAGTCGATGATATTTTTCATGCACTCCTTTGCCAACAACATTTTCTTCTATATTCAGGAATTGTTTATTGATCTCCTCCTGTTTTTCCTCATCAAGCACCTTGTCAGCCATCGGGAAAAGTATGTGGTTCTCCTTCATGATATGGTTGCTGAGCAGGTTTGCATACTGGACCATCGATTCGGCAAGTTCATTATCCGACCTGCTGCTATGGCCGTCCTTGTTGTGCATGGCGCCGATCATCTGAGAAATGAATTCCCTGCCTATCGTATGTTCATAAAGCATGACTCCCACGGGCCCGTTATCACGCGAAATACCGGCTTCTTCCAAAGCGGGAAATAACACCTGTTCCTCTTTCCCATGGTGGCACTTATCGGCAAAGGTCTGAAGGAAATCAATGATACTTTCAACTTCATCATATTTACAGCCTTTTCCGGAACTGATATCTTCAGCGATTTTTCTCATGATAGATAAAACAATGCTGATTGCGGCATGGTCATTCATTAAATCTTCAGTAGGTTTCATAATTTTTGATTTTAATGAGTTTGTTACCTTAAAATTCCGCAGAGATCGGATGGGGTGTATATGATTCAAATCATATAGCTGAAAAAATAATGACCCTGAAGGTACCTGTAATTCTTAAAATGGAGGATAGTCTAATAAAACCTGGAAATTAACCGGGTAAACTTTTTATAATTTCTCAGAAAAAATCCTGCAATCCTGACTCAGGCTGAAATCATTCTCCGGTGGTAGTTGATCTGGCCCAGGTGATAATTCAGATGCCCGTATAGATGTAGAAGAAAGTGTTCCGTGGTCATCGGCTTACCCAGTGCATTGGAAGGGAATAGTTCCTTCAGTAAATCACCGCTGATCTGGGGAAGCACCTTTGAGATTACATTTCTCAGGTTTTCGATCTCTTTCACGAGGTCTGCCGCCGGAACATTTTTCAGCGAAAATTCCTCATCACGTTTCCTGACGTAACCTGTCTTTCCCAATACACCGCCGATAAAATAATTAAGGTTTCCGAGCAGGTGCAGGCATAAGTTACCTGCCGTGTTTTTTATATCTCCTTTAACCGACCAGATCAGTTTTTCATCCGGGTAGGCTTTGATTTCTTCTGCGAGTTTGTTAAGATCCCTGTCGAACAGGACTGCCAGTTCTTTAGTCATTTCGTTTTAATTTGAAATATAATAATCTAAACCCGTGAATCAAGTGGAATGTTTCGGCAGAAAAGAAAAAAGCGCCCGGAGGCGCTAAAAACCATTGAACTTGAGTCCTACTTAAAGGATATTGTGAGATTACTGATGTCTTTCGGATTATAAGGAGTCAGTTGTGCGATCTGGGACACATAAACATCATACTGGGATCCCGGCGATGTACCGGCAGATATGAATCCCTTGTTATTAAAGAACCCCGGCGCTCCTGTATTGTATAGGAATGCATCCAGCACCTGCTGCGACAGATTCGGCCATACTGAAAGGATCTGGCTGGTGAAGACTGACTTAATCGAGTAATCATCTAATAGGACGGAACGGCTGGTCGCATCCAAAGAGCTTGGGGGTAATCCTACTTCTGCAGTGGCAATGTCGGCTGAATCGGAACCTGAGGCGACAAATGCCCAGTCAAATCCGGTAGTTCCGTTAAAGAATTTTGCATTCGGATGGTTCGAGTTTCCATATACATCTACCCGGTCACCTTTTTTGCCGACAAACATTTTGAGTGTACTGATAGAATAAGGATCTTCAAGGGGAGATGCGAGCGGTAACCCGGCAATGGACACAGTCATCTGCTTATCATATCCGTTTTCACCGGCTTCGCTGTAATCAATCCTAACCACGGCGCTGTCGGCGCCCCATTCATTGTCACGGTTAATATTATAGGGCTTTATTATGGCTATTCCCTTGATGGGGTTCCTGTTCCAGAAAATCTCCATGGCCGTGCCTCCGTCAGCATTGCTTTCGGATTGTGCATCCGTGACGGTCATCTGGAATTCCCATTGAGCATTGTCAAATTCCGAATTGGCTACAACTACCAGATTTTTCGTACGGTTATCGTCGGTGCTTTGAAAGGATAAAGTCATCGGCTTATTGATATTGTATGCAGAAATGCCTGTTATTACATCCTGGACTATCTTTGCCGCGCCTTTACCTACTGCAATAAAGGTTGTTAAATTCAGGTATATCAGGTTCCCGTTGAGGGTATCCACATTCGTTCTTAACGAAGCGCTGTTGCTTCCACTGATAGAACTGGGAATATCCACACTGAAATTCTGGGGAAGAATGCTCTGCTGCTGGGGAGTAACATTACCCTGGTTCTGGCATCCCGAATAAAAAAGGACACCGGATAACAGGAAAACGGTCAATAATTTAATTCCATGTCTCATAAGATCTCGTTTTTGGTTATAGAATCTTTTTCTCTTTTTTCTTTAACACACACTGCATCGGAAATACCCTTACAGCGGATCGATTTTTTTATAAATACTCTTTCCGTATATAAAGTAAACCGATCTAATTGACCGTTATTGTGTCGGATACCACGGTACAGGCTGAAAAATAACCAACGGCCCCTTTGCTAAGGTTCGTATTTACATTTCCGCTTTCCACATCAAACAGGCCGCCGTGCCAGGTGGTTTCCGACAGAAGTGTTCTTAAAAATTCCTGATAATCAGGAGTCAATGAATATTTTCTGCGAATAACCATGGTCCCATGGGGAAAGCACACCTTTTCCTGGTCGGGGGGGAAAATTTCATTGACATCAATATTGTTCAGCACATAATAGAAAAGACGGGCATGACAGGAATCGACATTTGTACAGGAAGCCGTACCTGTCCAGTCCAGATTGATCTCAGTCATTGAAGGATCTCCCGAATCGGAAAAAACGAACTGGTATCCATCGCCACAAGGAGTGTATCGGAGGGGAGGAAGCGGTTCAACAGGAACCATAGACGCTTCAGCCGAATAGGCTATCCCGTTCAGTGAAATATAAAGATCATAGGTTTTGCCTATAACTCCCTGGACAATTGAATCTGTCAGGTAAGTTCCCGGTTGCTGCGGATCTTCATGGAAGAGATAGATCTGATCACCTGTCGAAACTGAAACTGTTGCCCCGGGAGCAGGCCGGAATTCCTGGTTGACGCCGGTGGACGAATAGGACAGAATAACCTTCTGGCGTATCCTTTCATTGGTGATCATCCCGTTGACAACCAGCATGGGCAAAGCCTTGTTATTTCCTTTCCAGTCAATTACCTTTTGACAGGAACCGAGCAGTATAAGAATGATGATGAAGAACCTGGTGCCTTTCACTGGAAGGAATATTTATAGGTAAGCGAGGGTACGACATTATAAAGATACATTTTTGAGATCCGGATCATTTCCGGACTGTAAAGGTTTCCCGGTACTACCAGTTTGCCGCTGCTGTCAACTATTTTGTTGAAATAAATATAAATCGGATTTTCCCTACCATACACGTTATATATATTGAATTCCAGGCTGTGATTAAATCGGTGGGGCCTTTTGTTCAGCCGGAAATTCAGGGAAATATCAAGTCTGTGATAAGCCGGAAGCCTGTTGTTATCTCTTTGGCTGTAAAAGGGGACGACATACCCGTTATAATTGTAATATGCGGCAGGCGTGGAAAATGCAGAACCGCTGCTGAAGATCCAGTCGGCGGTAAAATCAGTTCGGGGGCTCAGCGAGAAATCAAAATACAATGTGATCTCATTCGGCCGGTCATAATATGGCGGGTAAGATTTGCTGTTATTGATACCCGGGGTCCGTTTTAAAACCTTCGACAAGTCATATGAAATCCAGCCTTTCCACCGGGCAGAGGAATGGCGAATCATGATTTCAGCCCCGTAAGCCTTTGCCGTCCCGAAACGCAGTTGTGATTCCACGTAAGGATTTAATAGTAATTTGGCATGATCCACATAATCAACCTGGTTTCCAAGGTATCGGTAATATAACTCAGCACTGAAATCGTTCCCGGTTTTTGGAAACAGTTGAAAGTATCCGAGAGAATACTGGTTGGCAAATTGCGGCCGTATATTCGGGCCGGCCGGGAGCCATACATCGAGGGTGGTAAAGGGACTGATGGAATTGGAAATGATCTGCATGAATTGCACGGTGTGGGTAAGGCTGGCCTTCAATGACGAAAACTGTGTAATACTGTATTGCACACCCAGCCTGGGTTCGAGTGTACCGTAATTGTGATATGGAACTCCCGGTGAATATCGTAATGTATCCACCGGATTATAAAGTGAATCGAATTTATATTCAATGGCCTGGCCCGTATTCTCCCAGCCGCTTAACCTCAGCCCGGCCCTGATCTTCCAATTTTCACCGATTTTCTTTTCTTCCTCTGCATAGATGGCCAGTTCTCTTGTGTGTTTTTGGGAGACATACGGAAACCTGGTATCAAGCTGATTATACAGATAGAAATTGCCCGGGTTGAAATTATGTCCGCTGAAATTGAAACCGAAATTAAAAGTATTCCCGGGGTTTATAAACCATGAGAAATCTGATTTCAGGCTAAGGTTGGCGATCTGCGACGTCCAGTACTGGTTGGAAGCGGTATTCAGAAAATAATCATACCGGCTTCCGTACAGCGTTGTATTCGAGAATAATTTATTATTAAATATATGGTTCCACCGTATTGTGCCGGCAAGGTTCTTCCATTTGATCCCATTATAAGATTCCGTATAATCGTCTGTTCCCCCGTAAACACTTGCAAACAACCTGTTCCGGGCCCCGATTTTTATATTCACCTTGGAATTGATATCATCGAAATAAAATCCGGATATGGCAGGGTTCATCCGGTTAACCATCCAGCCCAGGCGGGATCTTCTTCCTGAAATGAAGAATGAACTTTTTCCTTTTGACAAGGGACCTTCCACTGATAATTGGTCAGCTATGAGCCCGCTGCTGCCTCTGACCTCATAATTGTTTTTATTACCGTCGTTGGTCTTTATATCGATAAGAGAGGATAACCGGTCACCCATGCTTGCCGGGAAATCGCCCTTGTAAATTTTTATATCCTTGACGGCTTCTGGAATGAAAGTAGTGAAAAGACCCAGCAGGTGTGAAGGATTGTATACCGGAGCTTCATCGATCAGAATCAGGTTCTGGTCGCGGGCCCCGCCTCTTACATAAAAGTAAGAGGAACCGTCAGAATGAAGCTTAATGCCGGGGAGCAATTGGAGTGACTTGATAATATCTCCTTCCCCCATAACCGCAGGCATCTTTTCCACTTCCGAGGCAGGAAGATTTTCAAGGCTCATCTGGGGAAGGTTAATAAAATCCCTGGCTTCATCCGGTTGTACCACCACCTCTGTCATCAAAGTAGCCGAATGCGAAAGACTGATGTCTTTGGAAATATTGGAAGTGAGATTTATTTCGAAATCCAGGGGCTCATAACCAACAAAGGAGCAGGCAAGATGATAGGTGCCTTCCGGAAGGGTAAGGGAATAGAATCCGTATGCGTTGGATACCGTACCGGTTGCGGAGGATGGAATATAAACGGTTGAACCGATCAGGGTTTCCCCGTTGCCCTGGTCCCGGACAGTACCGCTGATAGTGTAGCTATGTTTAATATTTCTGCCAGCATAGTCCCGGATCTCTGTGGTCCTCGTAATTACCCATTGCCCTTTTACCAATGAAAACTGAATGCCGGCCATTTTTCCCAGTGTCCTGAGGATATCCGTCAGCGATTCATGGTTTGCCTGAAATGTTATCTTCCGGTTTGCAGGGATCATGTTCTCACTATAAGAAAAATTTACGCCGGTCATTTTGCTGATGCTGGCCAATACTTTCCGCAGCGGCTGGTTTTTAACCTGAAGGTTATAGAGGCTGTCGCGGTTCTGGGCTTTTAATATCGATTCCTGTCCCAATAATACCTCAATAAGGAGGACCATGAAAAGCAGTGAAACCACTTTCCTGAAAGAAGGGACTCTTTCTAGCATCCGGGTCCGTCAATTATATAAATATTGTTTTTCTTTGTTACCGAAAGTCCCAGGGTCGATTTGATTATTTCGAGGATATCCACCAAAGACTGGTTATCGAAGCTGGCAGTGATCCTGCAATGTATCAGGGAAGAATTTTTAATCATGATCCTGCTTGTATAAGTATTATTTAGCATGGCAACTACATAGCCAAGGGAGTCATTGTTAAAGAACAGCTTTCCGGTTTTCCATGCAAGGGTATTCATATCGACGGAATCCAGTTTTACCAGCGTGCCGTTTTTTCCATCCACGATCCCACGGTTTCCCATTTTCAATAGGATCTTATTATGCATTTCTTTTGTACCGCTTACGGCAACAGTTCCCTGGCTGACGTCCACTTCAACGCTGTCCCTGTTATCCGGAGCATTTACATTGAAGGATGTTCCGGTGACCTCCACCCTGGCTAACCGTGTGGACACAATGAATTTTTTCAGAGGATCATGAACCACATCGAAAAAAGCTTCACCGGTCAGAAAAACCCTGCGATCCTTCCTGTCAAAGTTTTTATGATATACCAGGGAGGCATTCCTGTTAAGAGTAACCCGGGTTCCGTCAGGCAGGCTGATAATTTTAATGGCATTCCCCGAAAGCAGGGTATAAGTATTTCTTGCCTGGTAGACGGTATAAATAATATATCCGGCAATAACCGTGAGCATCAGGGAAGCGGCAACTTTAAGCCAAATGGGTATTACCTTCCCTTGAGCTTCTTGTATCCGCTTAACCGGGACCTCCCTGTCAATTGTCAATGACTTCAGGTGTTTCCATTCGGTCTCGAGGTCGATGGACAGAAGCTTCTCCGGCTTCCCTGAGATTTTCCAGGTGGCCAGGTACCCGTCAAATAATTTCCTGTTATCCGGGGACGAATCACGCCATTTCTCAACCTTTCCCCGGTCTTCTTCAGGAATATTACCTGAAAAATAGCCTGCAAGCAACTCTTCAATCTCCCTATTTTTCAATTCATCATTCATCTTTATTTTTCAAAGGGTACACACTTAAAGTGTCATTTACCCTTACCTCATATAAAATAAATATAATAAGATGATCGCAATTACCGGAATAATATCCTTAAGCTCTTCCCTGAGGATCCTGAATGCTCTCGTCATCTGGGTCTCAACAGTTTTTTGGGAAATGCCGAGCTTCTCGGCCACCTCCCTGTATTTTAATCCATCATAGCGCGTCATCCGGAAAATTTTCCTGCAGGCATCCGTAAGTTTATCCAGGGCGGTCCTGACCCTGCCTTCCATTTCTGAAATTTCGAGGGGATCGGGTTCAACAATTACTGTATTTTCAGTTTTGATTTCAGCGTTCGGATCGTTACGGAAGAATTTCCGGTTGTCGCGAAGATAATTAAGGCTCCGGTTCCTTACGGAAGTGAATAACCATGATTTCATGGAAGTTTCCAAATGGAAATTATCACGTGTTTCCCAGAGATTTACAAATACATTGTGAACTATATCCTTTGCGGCTTCAGGATCTGAAACCATGTGGCTGGAAAAGCTTACAAGGGAATAGAAATACTCACGGAATAAAGATTCAAAGACTCCGGCATTAATTTTCCTGCTTGATTCGGTCAAGGTCAAACGTAAGGTGATTTATTCCTAAATAAAAATATTAAAAAAATTCCGATTTTACACCCGTTTGATATTCTGATGCCCTCGGGATTAAGATTTTGTTAATTTCTTTAACAAAATGATAATTAGGATTTTCAAGGATTTACCCGAATATTTGGACCCGGCTGATCAGAAATGAAAAAGAAAAGATCCGGTATTTTTCAACCCAGGGCAGGCTGCCTGATATTCT
>JBJKSY010000030.1:0-25095 GCA_046703645.1 Cyclobacteriaceae bacterium | reverse complement strand
ATGGGCATCTTCCGGCAATGGCCTGGGTGAAAACCGGTTTGCCTGGCAGCTCCGTCAAAATTCAAAAGGCAGGCTCTTTGCCTTGTTTGCCCGCGGATTTAAAAAAGGGCAAATTATAAACGGTACCATCTATTTCAGCGATGACCATGCCTCATCGTGGAAACCCTTGAAGCTTCTGCCGGGGGTGAGCGGACCCCATGACCTGTTGATCGACCCTGAAGATCCGGGGATCATGTATGTTTCCTGCTGGCCGGCCACCATTGCCGGGAAAGACATTTACGGCGGGATCATTAAAACTACCGACGGGGGATTGACCTGGAAACAATTATTTGATGAAAGGGTAAGAGTAAATTCTGCGGCTATGGATCCTACCAATTCAAGTGTCTTGTATATAAACACTTTCCAGAATGCCGCTTACAGGAGCGACGATGCCGGGGAGACCTGGAGAAGGGTTGAAGGCTATCGTTTCAAATGGGGGCAGAGGGTGATACCCGATATTCACCACAAAGGATTGATTTACCTGACCACATACGGGGGAAGTGTGTTTTATGGACCTGGTACAGGAATTCCCGGTGTGCAGGATGATATATCGAATATGCCGGATGGATGGTGGTAATATTAATTGGAAAAAAACGAAATAAAGTCCAATTATTTATTTTGGATTTTCCCCGATTAAAGTCGGTAATGTCCTTTTATGGTCACTTGATTGTTGCATCAGACGTGAACAGCACAAGGGGATGAAATCAAAAAATCCGTGCTAAATTACTGACCGGAGGTTATCATTATCATTTTTTTATCCCGGCTTTACTCCTCCGAACAAAGCCAGCTCGAAAATCTTGAAGAAGCAATCCACATGCAGAAAACCGATCTCCCGCAACCACCGGCACTGATCTTCGACCGGCAGCAGAATGTTCAGCGCTTTATCGTCCCGGTTATAATATTCTGCCGCCACTTCTTCCCTGGTCCTTGTTTTTTTATGGAACTCAACAAGTGAATCGATAAAAATCTCGTCATGAATTTTTTCAATGCCGGGGGTTGCCGATGCTACATGTTCCAGGTTGAGGAACAACCCACCGGGTTTCAGCAGGCCATATATTCTCTGATATAAAATTTTTTTATCCCTGTTTTCCAGGTGGTGAATCGAAAAACCCGATACGATCAAATCAAAGGGTTTTTCACTTTCAAGATCCTTGAGCCAAACATCATGACTGTAATCTCTATTAAGTATCCTGGATTTCGAATTTATCTTTGATTCAAGTACTTCGATCATAGGTTCCGAGTAATCCAGGAATACACCGTATGCATCCGGGTATTGTTCCTGGATATATCTTCCGAGAACGCCGTCGCCGCAGCCCAGATCCAGAAAATTATCAATACCTGACAGGAATTCCCTGCATATTTTCACCATTACTTCCAGTTGGACCCGGGCCAGGGGAATGGCTCCTCTCACTCCGGTTAAATATTTTCCGGCAATGTCGGCACTTCGCCAATCCTTATAATTAAGAGGTTCATTCAAGCCAGTGAAGTTATGTGAACTTTAAAGATAACTAAAAAAGTCAACTCACAAAGGGAGACCCCGGTTATTCGACCGCGATGAATAAAATTTTTATATTATTGTTTCAGAAATGTGGCTTCATCCCCGGGTCTCTCCCGGGAATACCTCATCTGTATCCGATCATGCAATTATTCCGTCCTGAGGGATTTTGCGGGATTTGCCATGGATGCTTTTAATGACTGGTAGCCAACCGTAGTTAATGCAAGCCCCATTACTACCAAGACGGTTATTGTGAATACTACGTATGTAAGTTCTGTATGGTAAGCGTACATGAGCAGGAATTTATGCATAAGGTACCATCCCGAAATTCCCCCGATCAATAATGAAATCAGGATAAGCCATGCAAAATCACGGCACAACATTACCACCAGCCTGGCAATGGAGGCCCCAAAGACTTTCCGTACGCTTATTTCCTTGGTCCTTCGTTCCACCGAGAAAGACGCCAGTCCGAATAAGCCCAGGCAGGCGATAAAAATGGCTATGCCGGTGAAATAATTAGCCAGTTTACCTAACGTCATTTCCGTTTTGTAGTTGTCGGCATATGATTTGTCAAGGAACAGGTATTCAAAAGGAAAGGCAGGATCATACTTTTTGGTCAGGTTTTGAAGGTAGGCTATCGCCTCTTTTGACTTACCGGGCTGTATCCTTATAAAAGTTATATAGGTATTATCAGGGGCCAGCATAAATATCAGGGGCTCTATCGGGCTGTACAGGGAAGTATTATTGAAATCTTTCACTTCGCCGATGATCTGGCCTTTATGGCCCCATAGTTCCATATTATGACCTACAGGGTTCTCAAACCTCATCCTCCGGGCTGCTTCCTCATTGACAATAAAATTATCGGAATCTGTAGCATATTCCCTTGAAAAATTCCTCCCTTCCAGTAAATCAAAGCCCATTACCTTGATCATATCGAAATCCGTCTGGTAAATCTGGAAAAGGATATTATCATCATCTTTCTTTCCATCCCAGTTCAGCCCCGAGGAACTGCTTCCGGTCTGGTAGGGGATCTGTGTCCCTCTCCCGACTCCCGTAATAAAAGGCTGCGACAAAGCCTCGTTCCGGAAAGCGTTAAAATTATTTTTTATTCCTTCATTCTGATAGAAATAAATTACATTATCCTTGTCAAAACCAAGGTCTTTATCAAGGATATACCTGATCTGCCTGTAAATGACCAGCGCGCTGACGATCAGTATCACCGAAAGGCTGAATTGAATTACCACCAATAATTTCCTCAATCCCTGACCGCTCAGTGATGAACCGGAGGTTCCTTTTAAAACTGAAGAAGGTCTGAAAGCGGAAAGGAAAAATGAAGGATAGCTCCCCGATAAAAAACCGGTCACAATTAAAATAATTAAAAATCCGATCCAGAATGGCGGGTTTAAAAAGTCAATGTGTATTTTTTTTGAAGTAAGCTCATTAAAATAAGGCAGGAACAATCTGACTATAAAAGCCGAAAATACCATTGCGATTAATGTGATCAGGAAGGATTCGCTTAAAAACTGATATACCAGCGACAGGCGGCGTGCTCCCACCACCTTTCTCACACCGATTTCTTTGAATCGCATAGCCGAACGGGCTGTTGTGAGGTTCATAAAGTTAATGCAGGCTATTATAAGTATGAATATTGCAATGACGGCAAATGCCTTTACATAGGTAATTCTCCCTCCTGCCTGTTTCCCTTTTTCAAAATTCGAATAAAGGCGGAGATCCTTATAGGGATGGAGGAACAAAGTGACATTGGAATCCTTGTTTTTCGTTTTTATATAATCTGCAATTTTTTTATTAAATGCCTGGTAATCCGCCCCTGGTCTCAGCTTGACGAATGTCATAATCCCGTTATTGCCCCAATTTTTCAGCCAGGGGCTGTCATCCTCATAATATTTAAAAGGTGCTACAAAATCACATTGCAATGTTGAATTAGAAGGAAGATCCTTATAAACACCTGTTACTGTAAGGTCATTCCTGTTTCGAAAACGAATGATCCTGCCCAGGGCAGGTTCATTGCCGAATAACTTTTTAGCGAGGGATTCATTCAGAACAACGCTCGAAATATCAGGCATCGGGTGAGAAGGATCTCCTTCAATCCAGTCAAATGTAAACATGGTCAGCAGCGTGGAGTCGGCATATTTCCCCTGACCGTAAAAGTTCTTATCCTTATAGCTGAACAACTCCCTTCCACCCCAGTTAGCCCTGGCAGCCACTTCCACCTCCGGGAATTCGGATTGAAGACCTTCGGCCATGGGTCCCGGAGTAGCGGCAAAGGTATAGATCTTATCTGCCGAGTATGTCTGATTCTCAAAGACCTCATACAACTGATCAATATTTTTATTGAACCGGTCGTAGGTAACCTCATCTTTGATCCAGAGGGCAATGAAAAGAAATGTACTCAGACCTACCGTTAGGCCCAGCAGGTTAATAATGGAGAATGCCTTATGCCGGATCAGGTTTCGGAAGGCTGTCTTTAGGTAATTTCTGAACATGCTGTCGTTATTAGGTTATTATATTCTAAGGATAGGAACCCCCTTTCCGGAGGTCGTTCCGTATTAGATACTTTCATCCGGATCAACGGTTACAATAATCTCTGAAATTATTCCATAATTTATTCATTACGTAGGGATTCGGCAGGATTAGTCAATGCAGCCCGGATTGTCTGATAGCCCAAGGTCATCATTGCTATCAGCAGCGTAAAAATTCCGGCAACCGTAAATGCCCATACCGGCATTTTTATCCTGTAGGCAAAGCTTTCAAGCCAAAGATGGGATGCATACCAGGCAACCGGCAGGGCAAGTACAAAGGCAAGGATGATCAACCTGACAAATTCCATGGAAAGCAGGTAAGTGATCCCGGAAACGGTTGCGCCCAGCACTTTCCTGATCCCAATTTCCTTGGTTCGCCTTACAGTCATCAATGCCGTCATACCAAATAATCCAAGGCAGGCGAGCAGCACGGCAATTACGGAAAAGGTACTGAACAATCCAGCGGTTTTCTCTTCCGCCTTGTAGAGAGAATTATACTGATCATCCAGAAAATTATAGGCATAAGGACTCAGGGGCATCTGTTCCTTCCAGTTTTTTTCAATGAATGCCAGGGTCTGAGGCATATTATCTCCTTTTATCCTGATCATCATATAATTCAGGAACTGATCATCCGGAAAAATGACCAGGGGCTTGACTTTTTCATGCAGCGAGGCAAGATTAAAATCCCTGATGACTGCTTTCACAGTTCCGTTTACGCCTACCGTCACCTGTCGTCCTATGGCATCTTCCGGTGTCCAGCCAATATCCCTTACTGCAGTTTCATTTAGTATCAGACTTCCGACATTGCCATCAGGTCTCTTTTCATCTTTTATATATTGATAATCGGCATCCGTAAAATCAGAGCCGGCAATTATTTTAATTCCCAGTGTCTTTAAATAATCCATATCTACCGGAGCGGCCCTTACGCTGAATTGTATTTCGCCGTTATCGGTTGCCGCACTTAAGGTGTTGGTCCATGTGATGACTGTAGGAGTAGTATTGGCAGCGGTAACATCCAGGATGCCCGGGTACTGTTTAAGGATCGGTTTCAGGGTATAATAATGTTTCCATGCCTGTCGATCAAGATGAATATAAATTATATTATCCCGGTTATAGCCAATGTTCTTATGTTGTATGAATACCCGTTGTTGCTGTATCACCAGTGTAATGGCTATGAGGATTATCGATATCACAAATTGAAAAATGATCAGGGGCCTCCTCATATTTCCGCCTGATGAACCCGGGTTATAGCCAGGCTTGAGAATATCGACCAGCTTGTGTCTCGAAAGCAGGTAGGCAGGATATGCTCCGGCCAGGAGACTTATAATGATACATAATAATATAAGAGTTGCGGCAATTGCCGGGTGAAACAGAGATCCGATCGTAAAATCCCTGCTTGTAAGCAAATTAAAATAAGGCAAAACCGCGACAGCCAGCATTAAGGCAATTGCCACAGATACAATTGATAGAAAAACGGATTCACTTATAAAGTGACCGAACAAATGATATTTAAGGGCCCCCAGAATTTTTCTTACACCGATTTCCTTGCGCTGCTCCGTTGCCTGTGCCAGGGTGAGGTTGGCATAATTTATACAGGCAATAAAAACAATAAGCAGGGCAATAAGCATTAAAATATAAATATAGGTGGCAGGAATATTAGGGACCATGGCTTCCTGGCCTGAATGCATATGTACGTAAGTAAGCGGTTCGAGATGAAATGTGAAATAGTCAATGCCGGAACTATTCGGGTCTTTATGACTTTCTGCCCTCGCATAATGATCTATTTTACCGCCCAGATTCGTAATGTCAGTCCCTTTTTCGAGCAGCAGGTAGGTTATATAATTGGCAGGGAACCAATCTTCTGTCCTTGAGACTTCCAGATTACTGAACGAAGCAAGACAATCGAAGGTAACCTGGGAATTCCCGGGGACATCCTTCATGACCCCGCTTACCGTATAATTATCTTCACCGGAAATTACCAGGTTTTTGCCCAGGGGATCTTCATCACCGAAATAGCGTTTTGCCATAGATTGTGTCAATACTATCTTATGTGGACCTTCCAGGGCTGTTGCCGGGTTTCCTTCAATTAAGGGGAAGCTGAATATTTTCAGAAAGGTAGAATCCACGAACAGGAAATTTTTTTCATCGAACATAATTTCCTGCCGGGAAACCACCCGTGATGCCTGTGACATTCTCACAAAGGATTCCACTTCAGGAAATGTCCTTTGCAACTGCGGGCCGGCTTTTGTTCCTGATACTACCCAACGGGTGGAGGATCCGTTAACAGAAAATTCCATGACCAGCCGGACTATTCGATCAGCATTTTTGTTGAACCGGTCAAAACTGAATTCATGAAATACATAAACAGAGATCAGCATGAAACTGATCATCCCTGTGATCAGGCTGACGAGCTTAATAAAGGAAGTAAGCTTATTCCGTTTTAGCCTGCGGAATGTGACTAATAAAGAACCGAATATCATTGAAACGTTGTTTGGGGTTGCAGTAAAAAATAATTAACATACAAGCTATTGGACGCTCCGGAATGTAAGATAGTTGCCTTCAGGCTGGATTTTTTTCCGGAATTATAAAAATCTTGAGCAACTTTCGGAATTATCCTTGAAATATTTCAACAGGAGATTAGGGTATAAAGACGAATATACTCCGTATATAATTTGCCTTTATTCAGGAAAAAATAGGATCATTAAAATTCCAGCAATCCGGAATTAATCATTCCATGGCTTCTATCTGCTCGCTTTTTTCTCTTTTATGGTAACGCAGGAAGAACAGAGGTATCAGAATGAGCAGGGTTATGACAGCGCCTACAAGAAAATCATCGTCAATACCCTGAACCAGTGCCTGGCCTGCAAGGTTCTGTGCAATAAGTGCCTGTGCCTGCATCACCGTATGACTGCCGGCGCCACCTACGGCATTTTGTACAAAATGGGTCAGCCCGTAAACAACATGTTTAAAAGTTGTAGAGTGCTGGTTCACAGCCTGGCTGTACATTTCCGTATGAAAAATTACCCTGCGGGTCAATAAGGATCCCAGGATGGCTACTCCGAAGCTTCCGCCAACCTGCCGGATAGTATTGAATAATCCCGTCGCCTGAGCCATTTTTTCTTTTGAAATATCGTTGATCGCAATGGCGCTCAGGGGAATGAACATAAACCCGATTCCAAATCCCCTTATGATCAAAGGAATTATGATCTGGTCATATTCTGACGTCAGAGAAAGGTTCCTGTACATGAACATGCTAATAAATGTGAGGGTGATCCCTATCAAAACAGGAATTTTAGGGTTCACCTTATCTGCCAATCTTCCGGCAACAGGCGACATGATGGCCTGAATGATCCCTACCGGGAAAAACACCAGTCCGGCCTGCAGGGCTGTATAACCCAGGGAATTCTGAAGATACAAAGGCAGCAGAAAGGAATTACCGAAGAAGGCAAGCCCGAAAATAAATAACATGATATTCGCCATGCCGAAATTCCGGTTCCAAAGTATTCTCAGATCCACTATAGGGTGCCTGACAGTAAATTCCGTATAGAGGAAAATCACAAAGCTTACTGTGGCTACCGCGAAACAGGATAATATGAAATTGGAGGTCCATCCTCCTGTATTCCAGGCAGCGTTACCATCAGAGAGTGCCAGCAGGAGAAAGACCAGGAACAGGGTCATGGATATAAAACCGACAAGGTCAAATGAACGCGTTTCTTCGGTTTTATATTCCCGTTGAATCACCAGAGTAGCCACCATGGCAATAATTCCAACCGGCACATTGATATCAAATAATGCATGCCAGCTGAATTTATCGATCAGGTACCCTCCGAACATGGGGCCCAGTGAAACGGAGGAAGCCGAAGCAATACCCCAGAATCCTAATGCCATTCCCCGCTGTTTTGGCGGGAACTCACGTGTAATTATGGCCATACCTACCGGCATGATAAACCCGCCGCCGGCTCCCTGTAATACCCTGAATATGATAAGCATATTCTCATCAGGGGAAAGGCTGCATAACAGCGAACCCAGTGTAAACAATCCCAGCCCGAGAAAATATGATTTTTTATATCCGAGATGATCGGCAATCCATCCCGAAGAAGGAAGTACCACGGCAAATACCAGCAGGTAGGCTGTTAACACCCATTCGATTTTATCCACACTCACCCCGAAGGTTGCCATCATCTTAGGTAAGCCCACATTGACGATCGTGGCATCAAGGACCGCCATGAAGGTACCCATCATTATATTCGCCAGGACAAACCACTTATAGGATGGATGTTCATGCAGGCTGGAAAGTACAACTTTATTATTCCCGATTTTCACAATGCTTTAACAACGCTTAACCTTACAATCAACGTGTTTCTGTCGAATTTGTTTCGATTTTTACGAGGTGCAGAAATAGTCATAATCGTTTTATAAACCAAATTGAAGTTCTAAACTTTTTCAAGCTCCGCTGTAAGGTTAAAATTAATTCTGTATTCTCTTCAAATGCATCTCACTCATTCCTGAGGGAATTTACCGGATTGGCCATTGCCGCCCGCAGGGTCCGAAAACCGATGGTAGCAAGGGCAATGATCAAAGCTATGATACCGGCCAGGATGAAAATCATGAGGCTAATATGAATATGGTAAGCGAAACCTGCCAGCCATTTGTTCATTACATACCAGGCTACAGGCCAGGCCAGAATATTGGCCACCAGGATCAGGAACATCATTTCCCTGGAAAGAAGGGATAATATTTGCGTAACCGATGCGCCAAGCACCTTCCTGATCCCTATCTCTTTTACTCTTTGCAGGGCATTGAATGTAGCCAGGCCGAATAACCCGAGGCTGGCAATAATGATGGCAAGGCAGGAGAAAATGGTGAACAATTCTCCCTGCTTTTCCTCAGACTGGTAAAGATTCTTATACCGTTCACTGATGAAGGTATATTCAAAGGGATAATCCGGAACATATTTTTCCCATTCCTTCCCGATATAGGCGAGAGCCTGGTGCATATCCTTTCCGGTGATCTTAATTGAAATACGGTTATAATAATGCGAAGGCTTGAAAACCACCGGTACGATGGGTTCTTTCAATGATTCAAAATGGAAATCCTTTACGACGCCGATCACACGCCCCTTGATCCCGCCGTATTGAAAATCGCGGGTCAGGATCTGGTCATTGGTCAATCCAAGCATTTTGACAGCCGATTCATTCAGGACAAAGCTCAGGGAATCATCTGTTTTTATGCTTTTTGAAAAATCCCTCCCTGCCACAAACGGAATGGAATATGTATTAAAAAAATCATCATCACATCTTATATTCTTGATAGTAACGTCTGATAATACCATAGAATCTCCCTTCTGCACTTTCCCGTTACCCATGGAATCCAGCAATCGGCCGGTCGGTATCCTGCTCGAACGGGTCACATCCCCGATATAAGATTGCGAAACCAGGTCATGGTAGAAGGCATCGTAATTATTTACCAGATCATCATAATAAGGTATCGTGATTACCTGGTCCTTATCATAGCCGAGATCGCTTTTATTAAGAAAATTCAATTGCTGGTAGGTAATGGCGGTCGCTGCTATTAACATGATTGATAGCGCAAACTGGGTAATTACAAGCCCCTTTCTCAATCCCGATTTTCCAGTGCCGGCCGAGGTTTGTCCTTTTATGATCAGCGCCGGCTTAAATCCGGACATTATGAATGCAGGGTAAAGGCCGGCTAATATGCCTACCAGTATTGCAAAAAAAGCAAGACCGGCAAAAAGTATGCTGTGTGATATGTTGAATACATGTAAGGTCTTGCCTGTAAATCCGTTCAGCCATTGCAGGCCGAAGTAGGAAATTACAAGACTGATGACCAGTGATACCAGGGAGATAATAACTGATTCCGAAATAAATTGTGCTATAAGCTGTTTTTTGTCGGCTCCGGTCACCTTGCGAATTCCAACCTCCTTGCTTCTCCTGGAGGCCCGGGCAGTGGAGAGATTGATAAAATTGAAGCTGGCGATCAGGAGGATAAACAGGCCGATAACACCCATCATGTAAACGTTGGTAATACTCCCGTTGGCCTCTTCTTCCGAATCAAGGTGAGAATGAAGGTGAATGTCGGTAACCTTTTGAAGATAAAGACGGGTGAATTTCGACGGGGTTGGCCCGTAATCTTTCAAAGGCATATGACTGTCAAGGAACGCCGGAAAACGTGAAGTTACCTTCGCCGCGTCAAATGATTTATTGACCAGCACAAATGTTCCGAAAGAATTATTCCCCCAGTTGTTTTCCAGGCCTTTCCTCCCGTAAATCGTTGAATCGTTTAATGTAGAAAATGAGATGAACATATCCGGGTGCCAGAATGATTCTGCAGGCAAATTCCGGAAGACCCCGGTAACTTCTCCGTCCCAGGCATTATAGATTTTCAGTCTTTTACCCAGGGGGTCCCTGTCACCAAATAACTTCTTTGCCGTTTCCTGGGAAAGAATGATCTTATAGGGCTCATCAAATGTTTTTAGAGGATCACCTTCAAGTATCCTGAATGTAAAGATCTTGAAGAGGGAAGGTTCGGCAGCATATGCATTATCTACGAAAAGGGATTTTACCTGGTCGGGGCTTTCCTGGAAGGAAGTAAGCACACGGCTTTCCAGGGTCCTGGCTACCTGCTGAAATTCCGGGAAATCGTTTTTTAATAAAGACCCAAAAGGAGGGCCCAGGTGTCCCAGGTGAAGATATTCACTTCCGTCGGGAGAGAGGAATTCCCTGGTGATCCGGTAAATCCTGTCGGCATTTTTGTTGTACCTGTCATAGCTCAGCTCATCCGTTATATATAAATAGATAAGAAGGCTGCATGAAAATGCAACTGCAAGTCCGAAAATGTTGATGAAGGATGTGGTTTTATTGCGGAAAAGGTTTCGCACCGCAACTTCGAAATAGTTCCTGATCATGATTGATTGAATTTAGGTTGTTGTTGTTTTGAGCCCACTTGCCCTGTTAAATATAAACTAAATTCATTACATGTCAGATTTCAATAAATATTTTCTATCAAATATATCCGGCATCCGGCGGATCCTAATGATTCATATTCGCAAATGCCTTCTCGCCGTTTTCCCTCAGTCCTTTGGCCATGCCCACAACAATTTCTGGGCTATCCGATTGCATTCCCTTTACAAGTTCATCAGCAACAACCGATGGTTCAATACCCCGGTCCGCTTCACCTCTTTTTCCTCTTCTTCCCTGGTCAAGGTCGGTATCGACAATTGGCGGGATCAGTTCAAACACGTTAATGGCGGTATTTTTAAGCTGGTGCCGTAAAGAAAGTGTAAAGGAATGCAAGGCGGCTTTGGTCGCACAGTATACGGGCATGAAAGCCAGGGGAGCAAATCCAAGCCCTGAGCTTACATTTACTATGGCGCAATTTTTCTTATTTCTGAAATCCGCCGTAAACAGGGAACATAACAGTACCGGGGAATTCAGGTTGATATCTATTTCTTCGGTAATATCTTCAATGGATTCAGGCGCGTTGAAATTGAAGGCGCGTTGAATTCCCGCATTGTTGATCAATATGTTCACATCCGGGAATTTCTTGACGGTCCATTGATACAACAGCCTTACCTGGTCAGGCTTTCTCAGGTCGGTGACAAGGTATTCAACTGCGGGATATTTCTTCTTTACATCTTTAAGTACCGATTCCCTTCGTCCGCAAATAATAATTTTATTATCCTTAACCAATGCATCGACTATGGCAAGTCCGATACCCGAGCCGCCGCCGGTAACCAGTATTGTATTTCCTTTTAGCTCCATCTTGAACAGGTAGTTTATTGCTTTCCGTTAAATGAATTTTTTTCAAACATAATTTTTTAAATTACTATATCTGCGAGGAAAAACCAATACCCTGCTAAGGAAAACAATGGATTATTTCAGGATACAACATATCTTACCAATAAGAATTCTGTACATGCAATTTTGTGCCGCCGTATCGGCTTATGTTAAAATTTTTTGAGATGCCTAAAATTAGTAAATTACAGCCTGCCATTTTTTATATCAGATGAATTCAAAAGATAGAGTATTTTCATTCGGCAAGGATCACTTATCGGCCGGTAAGGTAATTGAATTATCACTTGAAAATTATTCGGGTGAGATCGGGAAAGAAACGAGGGAGAAAATCATAGCCTCTCAGTTGGCTGTCCGGTCAATAGTAGAAAAGAATATAACTGTATACGGCATCAATACCGGTTTCGGCCCCTTATGCCAGACAATTATTTCCAAAGAAGACACCCGGAAACTTCAGGAAAATCTTTTGCGCAGTCACAGCGTGGGAGTAGGTGAGCCGGTCAGCCCGGAAATTGTCCGGTACATGCTTATCCTCAAAGTCCAGTCCCTATCCTACGGTTATTCGGGAATATCAATGGAAGTACTGGAAAGAATTCTCTGGATGCTTGAAAAAAATATCATTCCATTAGTGCCGTCAAAGGGTTCTTTAGGTGCCTCCGGTGACCTGGCGCCATTAGCCCATCTCTTCCTTCCCCTGATCGGGCTTGGCAAAGTATATGATAAGGGAATATTGAAAGATACCGCCGAAGTTTATCATGCTGAAAACATGGCGCCCATCATCCTGGGCCCCAAGGAAGGTCTGGCATTGATAAATGGAACCCAGTTCATAGCGGCCCATGCCGTAAATATCATCGACAGGCTCCACAATTGCCTTGATGCTGCCGATATTATCGGTGCCATGAGCCTTGAAGGGATCCTGGGATCGGCCAGGCCGTTTTCTTCGGTTTTACATGATCTCCGGCCATTCCACGGCATTCAGCACGTCGCCTATCGACTTCATACCCTTCTTGAGAACTCCGAAATGGTCGCCTCACATGCCAACTGTGGCAGAGTGCAGGACCCCTACTCGATTCGCTGTATGCCACAGGTGCACGGTGCCTCCCGGAATGCCTGGCGCCACCTGAAAAATCTTACCGAGGTGGAATTGAATTCGGTTACCGATAACCCCATTATAATTGATGCAGACAATACAATTAGCGGTGGTAATTTCCATGGGCAACCCCTCGCCCTTCCCCTGGATTACTGCGGATTGGCTGCCAGCGAGATCGGGAATATCTCGGACCGCAGGACTTATCTTTTACTCCAGGGCGGCGTGGAAGGACTTCCGGAACTTCTTATGAGAAATACAGGGATCAATTCCGGATTCATGATTCCCCAGTATACTTCGGCTGCCCTGGTAAGTGAAAATAAATCCCTTTGTTTTCCTTCCAGTGCCGACAGCATTCCTACCTCGCTGGGCCAGGAAGACCACGTGAGTATGGGAGCCAACAGTGCAAGGAAAACCCTTAAGATCCTTGATAACCTTGAATATATACTCGCCGTGGAACTTCTCTGTGCTGCCCAGGCATTTGACTACAGGAAACCTCTCCGGTCCGGTAAGATCCTGGATGAATGTCATAGCCTGATACGAAGCCGGATCGATCATGCCGAAGAAGACAGGATCTTTGCCAATGATATCGGAATAGCCCATGACCTGATCAACAGCCATGAACTCGTCGACCTGACCTATGAAGTCGCTCAACATGAAAAAATTGATTTGAAAGGACCTTATCATGAAATTTTTGGAATTTATTGATCAATATGCCCGGCATCCTCATTACAGTGCTCCCCGGGGAACTCAGTTGAATGCCCGTTCCTGGCAGACCGAGGCGCCTCTCCGGATGCTATTGAACAACCTCGACAGCGAGGTGGCTGAAAATCCCGACGGACTTGTTGTATACGGAGGCACAGGCCAGGCGGCCAGGGATCCGGATGCCGTTAAAAATATCATCAAAGCCCTCCTGGATTTGCGTAATGATCAATCTCTCCTGATACAGTCAGGTAAACCCGTCGGGATAATTCGTACTCATGAAGAAGCTCCCAGGGTTCTGATTGCCAACAGCAACCTCGTACCCCATTGGGCCAACTGGGATTATTTTAATCAATTAAAATCCCGGGGCCTTACAATGTTCGGACAAATGACGGCCGGAAGCTGGATCTACATCGGCACACAGGGTATCCTCCAGGGAACCTATGAAACCTTTGCCGCCTGTGGTGAAAAATATTTTCAGGGCGACCTTGGTCACAAATTAATTGTTTCAGGCGGTTTAGGCGGAATGGGAGGCGCCCAGCCTCTCGCAGCCACCATTGCAGGCGCTACCTTCCTGGGAGCTGATGTGGATGAAAAACGGATTAAGAAACGACTTAATACAAAATACATTGACCGGATGACGCACTCGTATGAGGAAGCAAAGTCATGGGTACTTGAGTCCGTTAAATCAGGGAAAGGTGAGTCCATCGGGCTGGTATCCGATATCGGTGATCTGCTCGAGAAGATGTTAAAGGATCAGTGGATCCCCGATATACTCACCGATCAGACTTCCGCCCATGATCCGCTGAACGGTTATGTTCCGAACGGGCTTTCACTTGATGAAGCCATAGATCTGCGGAATTCGGATCCCGGAGTTTATAAGCAAAAATCTCTCAGGAGCATGGCAAGGCATGTCGGTTTTATGCTCAGGATGAAAGAAAAGGGTTCTGTGGTTTTTGATTACGGGAATAACCTCAGGGAATTCGCTTTACAGGGTGGTGAAAAAAATGCATTCTCTTACCAGGGTTTTGTACCTGAATTTATCAGGCCCCGGTTCTGTGAAGGGAAGGGACCATTCCGCTGGGCTGCACTGTCAGGGGATCCTGAAGATATATTTACCACGGATGAAGCATTGATAGAGAATTTCCCGGGTAACATTCATATGACTCATTGGCTGAAACAGGCAAGAGAAAAAGTCGCTTTCCAGGGTCTTCCGTCCAGGATTTGCTGGCTGGGAATGGGCGAACGTGAAAAAGCCGGACATATTTTCAACAAACTGGTAAAGGAAGGCCGGCTAAAGGCACCGATCGTGATTGGAAGGGATCACCTCGATTGCGGAAGCGTGGCCTCACCAAACCGCGAAACGGAAGGAATGATGGATGGTTCCGATGCAGTGTCCGACTGGCCATTGCTTAACCTCATGGCCAATACCTGTTCCGGCGCTACCTGGGTTTCCTTCCATCATGGAGGAGGTGTAGGTATCGGGTATTCCCAGCATGCCGGAATGGTGATACTGATTGACGGCACCGACAGGGCCGAACGTTGCCTGGGCAGGGTGCTGCACAATGACCCCGGAACAGGAATAATACGACATGCCGATGCTGGCTATGAAACGGCACAGAAATACCTTATGGAATTTTCGCTGAATATCTGACATATGCCACAGTTGATCGGCCCTTTTACCCAACTCCTGACCATGGATCGTCTTCCCTTATCAGGCCCTGTACTGAACAGGGACATGGAAATACTTTCCAATGCAGGCATCCTGGTAGAAGGTGACCGGATTTTGGCAACCGGTGAATATAATTCTCTGGCAAGAACCACAGAAAATGATTCCAGGTATATCCCGGAAATACCCATGGTTGCCATGCCGGGGTTCATTGACGCCCACACACATATCTGCTTTGCCGGCTCCCGGTCCGAAGAATATTCCATGAGGATATCCGGAGAAAGTTACGCGTCCATATTGGCTGCAGGCGGTGGAATATACAATACCGTTGACGCTACCAGGAAATCCTCCTATGCAGATTTGAAAGCGGAGCTGAAAAACCGCGCCATGAAACATTTTAATGAAGGCATAACTACCATAGAAGTAAAAAGCGGCTACGGGTTAAATACTTCTGAGGAAATTCGATTGCTCAAAATTATTTCTGAAGTCAATAAAGATATACCTCCTGACCTGGTTTCAACATGCCTGGCAGCGCATGTCACCCCCCCCGGATACTCTGACGAAAAAGAATATCTTGATGAAATAACCCGCGACCTGTTGCCTCGGATCTTAAATGAAAAATTATCTTCCCGGGTCGATATTTTCATCGAAGACCATGCTTTCAGCTCAGAAGCAGCAGAATCATTCCTTTCCGGCGCCATGAAAATGGGTTTCAGGGTTACGATTCATGCGGACCAGTTTACGACCGGAGGCTCCAGGGTTGCTGCCAGGTTGAAAGTATTGAGCGCCGATCACCTTGAAGCAGGCAATGAACCGGAATTCAGGTCCCTGGCATCATCGGGAGTATCAGCCGTAGTTCTTCCCGGCGCTTCGATGGGACTGGGAATGCCTTTTGCAAAAGCCCGGCAGATTCTGGATACAGGGTGCAGCCTGGTGATCGCATCCGACTGGAACCCCGGCACTGCTCCAATGGGCGACCTTCTGGTTCAGGCGTCAGTTCTTTCGGCCCGGGAGAAACTCACGGATGCCGAAACATTTGCCGCTATGACCTTCCGGGCAGCTCATGCATTGCGCCTGGATAAAACAGGAGTTATTTCCAAAAATAATAAAGCAGATATCAAAGCATTCCCGGTTTCGGATTTCAGGGAAATTTTATATCACCAGGGACAACTGAAACCTTCCCTGGTTTGGAAAAACGGAAAGAAATTCAACCCGAAAATATCAGACTTATGAGTAACGCGATCATTGAATGTGTTCCCAATTTCAGTGAAGGAAGAAATCCTGAAAAAATAAAACAGATCACATCACAGATTGAAAAGGTCAAAGATGTAAAATTATTGAATGTGGATCCCGGGAAGGGAACAAACCGAACGGTGGTCACTTTCGTGGGTGATCCTGAATCTGTGATTGAAGCAGCTTTTCGCGCCATTAAAAAAGCATCAGAAGTAATTGATATGCGTAACCATAAGGGAGAACATCCCCGTATGGGTGCAACAGATGTTTGCCCGCTTGTCCCAATCGCGGGGATCACCATGGAAGAGACCGTGGAATTTGCACACCGCCTGGGTTACAGGGTCGGGGAAGAATTGGGCATACCCGGCTATTATTATGAATATGCCGCTCTTCAACCGTATAAAGTAAGTCTGTCCGAATGTCGTGCAGGAGAATATGAAGGTTTGTCAAAAAAATTCGAGGATCCGAAATGGAAGCCGGATTTCGGGCCCGCTGTCTTTAATCCCCGGACCGGGGCCACCGTCATAGGGGCAAGGGACTTCCTGGTAGCCTATAACATTAACCTTAATACCACATCCACCCGTCGCGCCAATGCCGTTGCCTTCGATATCCGTGAAAAAGGAAGGGTCAAACGAACCGGAGATTCCCTGACCGGAGAAATTGAGCGGGACAAGAACGGAGACCCTTTGTATCTGCCCGGTAGTTTACCGGCCGTAAAAGCCATCGGCTGGTATATTGAGGAATACGGAATCGCCCAGATATCATTGAACCTTACCAATATCAATACAACACCGATCCATGTGGCATTCAATGAGGCCTGTGTCAAAGCCGAGGCCCGGGGCCTGAGAGTCACCGGCTCGGAATTGATCGGACTGGTTCCCCTGAAAGCCATGCTGGATGCAGGCAAATATTTTCTCAGCAAACAAAGAAGATCGCTGGGAGTGACTGAAGAAGAACTCATCCGCATTGCCATCATTTCGCTCGGCCTGAATGAATTGGCACCGTTCAATCCCAGGGAAAGGATTATCGAATACCTCCTGGAAGAGGATCCGCAAAACCGCCTGGGAAATCTTTCTCTAAAGGAATTTACTGACCTGGTAGCCTCGGAATCACCTGCTCCCGGAGGAGGTTCGGTAGCTGCTTTTGCCGCTGCTCTGGGTGCTTCACTGGGAACCATGGTCGCCAATCTTTCTGCCCATAAAAAAGGCTGGGATGACCGCTGGGAAGAATTTTCAGAATGGGCGGAAAAAGGACAGGCCCTGAAAGACAGGCTTCTGAAACTGGTTGACGAGGATACAAAGGCTTTCGATGAGGTAATGCAGGCAAGGAAATTACCTAAAGATACCCAGCAGGATTTCGAGATCAGGGTGGCAGCAATCAATAAGGCAACCATGAAAGCCATCGATGTGCCGTTCCAGGTCATGAAAATCTCACTCGATTGTATGGATCTCATCCGCTATGTCGCAGAAAAGGGATTAAAAAACTCAACAACTGATGCGGGTGTCGGCGCTCTCCTGGCAAAAACCGCGATAACAGGGGCTCATTATAATGTCAGGATTAACTGTAAATCGCTTGATAATCCCGGGTATGTCGGTAAAATATTGAAAGAAGCAGGATCCATCATGGAAAAAGCTTCTATAATGGAGAAAGAAATAATAGACCTGGTGGAAAAGAACCTGGAAGGCTGAAAGTGCCAATGGAGGCTTCAATTCATGGAAATCACTGGAAACTGTCGCGATTAAATCATAATATTAAATGTGTATCTTGATTTTGGTTATTAATTTTGGATCGGTTAATAAAGTCAATCCATGATTGATGTTAAAAATTTTGATGAGATAAGACCTTACAGGGATGAAGAAGTAAACGCCGTGCTTATGCACCTGGTCGAGGATTCTTCTTTTAAGAAACTGGCTTCACTTTTTTATCCTGAATTGCCTCTCGCTGAAATTAAAAAGATCTTCAGTGAAATTCATAGCCTCCATGATTTCCAGGCTAAGATCACCTATTCCGTGCTTAAGAAAATACTCGGGAACAGCTCTTCAGGAATTACCCATGAAGGTTTTGATAAATTACAGAAAGCAAAAGCCTATCTTTTTATCTCCAATCATCATGATATCGTCCTCGATCCTTCACTCCTGAACCTTGTCCTGTTTGAACAGGGTCATTCCACAACTAAAATTGCCATCGGTGATAATCTTCTTTCCGATAACTGGATCCGGACAGTGGCCCGGCTTAATAAAAGCTTTGTGGTTCACCGTAATACATCCATGAAGTTCGGATATTATATATCCCAGCGCCTTTCTAATTTTATTAAATGGTCCCTGCTGGATGCAAAGGAATCCATCTGGATTGCACAACGTGAAGGTCGATCCAAGGACGGGAATGACGTGACCCAGGTAAGCCTCCTGAAAATGCTGGCCTACGGAGGTGAAGAAGCTTCCTTTGAATATCTTAAATCCCTGAATATCCTGCCTGTATCCATTTCTTACGAATTCGATCCCTGCGATATTCTCAAGGTAAAGGAACTTATCGAGAAAGAAAGGAATAAACATTATAAAAAATCCCCTCATGAGGACATAATCAGCATGAGTACGGGCCTTCGCGGGCATAAGGGTAAAATCCATATCACCCTGGGTAAACTGATAAAAAAAGAATTCGACCGGATCATTCAGCATGAATCTCAGAAGGAACAATTCCTTGCACTGGCAGCCTTGATTGATGAACAGATCCAGACAAATATAAAACTCTGGCCTTCCAATTATATTGCCTATGATATGCTGCTGAACCGGCGAGATCATGCCGACCATTATAACCGTGAAAACGAAGAAGAATTTATAAAGTATATTGAATCCCGGTTATTGGAAAATGACCTAGATAATGCCGATGCCCGTACCAAGCTGCTTTCCATTTATGCCAACCCTGTAAAAAATAAGATCAGATATACGGCTTTCTGATCATGTCATTTATTTTCCCCGCAACTGAAAAAAACTTAAGCGCCGGTAGCCCTCAAAATCCTTTTTAATTTCAGGTGTTACAAAAAATCGATTAGCGGATGCAGAATTCTTTAAGGATTTTTTTGTGCGCTGGAAAAATCCCGGCCAGTTTTTCATAATTTCCCAGCTCAAAATCCTCGAATTCAAAACCGGGAGCCACCGTACAACCAAGCAGCGAATAGCTGTTTTCATCTGCAGGTTTACCGGCAAACCAGGTTCCGGACGGTATGGTGTGTTGAAGTACTTCTCCGCCGGTAAGGGAATTCCCGAGTATATATTCATGAAGATCGCCGGTATCATCAAGAGTATACAAAGTCAGGGGACAACCGGCATAAAAATGCCACGTTTCGTCGGACCGGATCCTGTGGAAAGCAGATAGTTGTTTCCCGGTTAAAAGAAAATAAATGGAAGTGCCGAAACAACGCAATCCCTTATAACGCTCGGGCAATGAAGAAATTAATTCCCCGGAACGATAGGCTTCCCTGAAATAACCGCCCTCAGGATGGGGTGTCAGGCCTAATTTTTTTATCCAGGTCTCTGCAACGGGGTCCATATTATGATTTCAGGTATTCGATAAGCCCGTTGCGTATCCTGGTAAAAGTTTCATTAAGTATTTCTTCATTTTCTTCCAGCAAGGTTACACGGAATCCTAAAAGGCTGGATGAAAATGAGCTGAGGGGGACTACGCAAACTCCTGTTGCCCCAAGGAGGTAATAGACAAAACGCTTATCAAAATCAACACCTTCCTCAAGGACCCAGGATTCAACAAGCTTTTTTATGGCCGGATTGCTGATCTTGAGAGATTGACGGGAATTCAGGAATCCGTTTTTAAAAACAATGGTATTATAAAAAGCGCCGTAAGTTTCATTGAACATGATCTGTTCTATCCCGGATAATTTGGAGGATATGATCCTCGCCCTCCTGCCGATCTTTTCATTGTTCGAATCCAGGTATTCCCGGTAACGCGAATCCCCCATGATCCTTGGAATTGCCAGTTGCGGCAGTTTGGTGGAGCTCACTTCAATCATCTTGGCATTCTCGAGCGTCGAACAGAGTCTGCTGAATTCAGGATAGGATTTCCGGTTATAGAATTCCATCCATCCGCATCGTGCCCCGGGCCAGGGCATTTCCTTTGAAATCCCTTTCAGGGCAATGCCGGGTACTTCATGGATATATTCAGCCAGCGCATAGGAACGGGCGCCATTGTAGGTGACATTCAGGTATATTTCATCGGCAATCAGGAACAAATTGAATTCCCGGGCTATTTGTACAAATTTTTCAAGGATCTCCGGAGGATAAACCATTCCGGTCGGTTTGTCCGGATTAATGATAAGGATACCTACAATATTGGGATTGTACTTTACCTTCATGTAGAGATCGTCCATATCCGGGTACCAGTTGTCGGCCGGGTTCAGGTTATAGGTAAGAGGACGGGTATTCGCATGTGCCGCTTCGGCGGAAGAATGAGTTGAATAAGCCGGCGACGGCCCGATAACCCTTGATGAAGGGATCAGGAACTGGTACAATTTGGCAATCGCATCACCCAGCCCGTTAAAGAAAAGGATGTCTTCGGCGGTGATCTGTGCCCCGCCGCGCCGATTATTAAGATCCGCCAGGAAATCGCGGGTCGCCAGAACTCCCTTCGAAACACTGTATCCATAGGATAGGTCATCATTGATCAGTGAAATAATGGTTTCCTTGATCCATTCCGGGAGCTTATTATTTTTCTGAATGGGATCACCGATGTTTTCCCAGAAAATATTCTGACCCGACTTTTCAACAAGCCTTGCCTTTTTGACAATTTCACGGATCTCGTAACTTAACTCGCTGGCCCCTTCTCTTAATAACAATTGCCGCATGGAATTTTACTTTTTAATGAACTGGTTCTCAATTACATGATGAACCTTTGTTAGGATGCATACAAGGGTGCAAGGTTAATGAAATTCAAGGTCATTAGGGATAAATCCGTAATGAAAAATAATAAAATTGAAGTTTCTTTAATGCTATGGTCGTTTTATTTAAAAAATAATAATCCCTTTGAATTATCTTTATCCCGTAAAATAATTTTTCAAACGATCATAAACTGATCCGCCATGACTTTTAGCACGCAGGAATTAAAATCGATCATTCAGAACCGGCGATCCATTTTACCGAATATGTACACCGGCGAAGTGATAGATGATGCAATTGTCCGGGAAATACTTGACAGTGCAAACTGGGCCCCGAATCATAAAAATACCGAACCCTGGAGGTTTGTTGTTTTCAAAGGTGAGGGACTGAAAAAACTGGCAGATTTTCAATCCGGGCTGTATAAAAAAGTAAGTTCGGAACAAAATAATTTCAGGGAAGAAAAATATACCAACCTGAAAACCAAACCCCTGAAAGCCTCGCATGTGATCGGGATTGGCATGAGCAGGAATGATAAGGAAATTGTACCTGAAATTGAAGAAATTTCTGCGGTAGCCTGTGCAGTACAAAATATGTATCTCACTGCAACTGCCTATGGCCTGGGCTGCTATTGGGGAACCGGCGGGATTACCTATATGGAAGAAGCAAAAGAATTTTTCGGTTTGAAGCCGAAGGACAAATTTATGGGCTTTTTCTACCTTGGAATACCCAGGAAAAGGCCGGAAGGAAAGCGCACCCCCGTCGAAAATAAAATTACCTGGGTTGAATAATGCCTATTGCCGGGAACCAAAACAGCTTCAATTTATAATCTGAATCTTCTGAAAGAAAAGGAAAAGAATTCTCAATTCCGGTGATCAGGTAAGCGATGATCTTAATACTGTTTTTCATATTTTTTACCTGAATCTCTCCGTACAGATCCGGCCAATATCCTGTTCATTAATGGACACTTTTTATGAATTTCCTTTCGACCGGCTCATTTTAAACATTTGAAAATCAGTTAATTAATTTTAATGGCATAGGAATTGGACCTTATTCAACAGGCAAATGAAAAAGAAAATGAAAAAGCTAAACTTAAAGGTACTTGTTCTACTGGCGGTGATTATCCTGACAATCCCGGCAACTTCAGTTAAGCTGTTTGCCGGTTCCGGAAAAAAGAATCCGGAAAGCAGGATCTATCAGGAAAGAATGCAACAGGCTGAATCTTATATAAATTCTCCCATGCAGGTCAAATTTGATTTCACAGACAGCTACAGAATTTATGATGCCCATTTCAACTTAATTTATGAAACGGCATCCGTCAATGATCAGAAGTTACAATGGTTACTGATGAAAAGTGACCTGATCGCAGATATCAACAACACCCATATATTTCAACTTTCCCGCTAATACACTCTTCGTAATGTTAAGGTTGGTTTAGAGGAAGGCACCATGGCCTTCCTCTTTCATTTCAAATGCGCTGATAGCAAAAAGGACTTATCTTAAATGAATGCAGGCAATTAATTCAAATAATGGTCACAGGTAGGTTTTATCGAAAAAATATCCGGCAGACAGTTGATTTTTGCCTTAAATTGGTAAAATATTTGCTGGATTTTTTATAAATGTAAATTCGTTGACAAGGATGATGAAATCATTGTTTTTTTGTTTAACTATTCTCTTTGTAGCGGGATTTGTAGAGTCCTGCGATTCTTTATTAGGAAATGATTCGCCTGCAGACGGAAAAATGATGTTCTGGTCTGATTTTTCGGGTGCGCCCATTGATGTTTACATTGACAATAAATACGAGGGCACGATCGGTCAGTACTTCAGTACAACTCCTGATTGTGGTGCTGACGGCTGCGTTACGGTTACCCTGACCACAGGAACTTACCATTTTCACGGGGAGGAACAAAAAGGCCCGGGAAGTACCGGACAGACCTGGGATAAGGATATTTCCGTAGTTGCCAACAGTTGCGGCGCTCTGGAACTATCTTCTAATTCTATTCAAAGAATCACAGGCCCGGTTCAGTTGACCTGTTCTGTTAATTCATTGAAATAATTCAATCCGTCATCCCGGCCGATATCCCTTCGGTCGCGAGACCGGGAAAGTAAATAGAATAGAATTAAATGCCGTTTCAGGGTGAGCTTGGAAAAAACTTTTAATCGGGAATTTTATTTTCAGGTAGAAAGGCTGTTACTGGATTTATTCAGGCCTTCAACTTTTTTTAATTTGGCAATTCTGAAAGCTTTCCTTTCTTTATAACCGCAATAATCACATTTGAAAAATTTCATGAGTTCCCCTTCTTCATTTTCAGTCGGGGATTCCAGTATTTCTTCTTTAACTACCTTTAAGGTCTGGTAATTGCATTCAGGGCACTGAAGGGCCACACCAGGTGACCGGCATATTTTTCAATCTTCGTATACCCTGTTTCTTCATCGATCCATACATCATAATCCACTGAAAAAACATTTTCCTCCGCCTGCATACCTTCATCAAGATATACGTCCTCCTCCTCTTCACTCAGCAATTTCATCGGCTTCCCCGTTTTAGGTGATTTTCTGGGAGCATATCTGAGTTTTCTTAACCTTTTCTCAACGTAAAACGGATAATAGAACTTAAGTAAATTGGAAATAACCACTAACAGGATCAGCCCCATCATGAATGTAACAAAAATCCTGACCATCAACCAGATTATTTCTACCCGCGCAGAAAACGTATTTGCCAGAATACCCAGTCCAATGACTATAAAGATGGAAGAAAAATAAAGCGACTTGATTTCATTTTTATTAATGAAATCATATTTTTTCTTGAACTCAGGTGTGAAGGCCAGTCTTAAAAAATGATAGAATATTACCAGTATACCAATCCCTATAATAATGACTGACAATGGTTGCCCAATAATATTCCATGCCTCAAGGTCAAGATAAGAACTCATGCTCTCGAACTAAGATTAAAATGCCGGATAAAACGTAAACAAATATATAGAAAAATGTCCCGTTTCAAATCCAATTGATTTATAATTATAATTTTTCAAAGGAATTGCGGCAGTTATTGTACGAATATTATTTCTAAGTTAAAACTTACCATGTAAGATTCTGAATTAAATTGATTCGCAGCTCAATATATTTTTATGTTAATTCGTTCCTAACATGAAAGTATCGTTATAATTATCAATATTTCAACTGGAAAATTGTTAATCTGAACATTAAATTTGTATCATTTTAATAAATTATTTCATTTAAATTATATTTATCTTTGCAAACGCTCACCAAATTCTAAAATTAAAAATCTATGAAAGCTAAGCTATTATTTATTGGAATTGGGTTTTTTGCATTTATTGCTTTGTTCTCGGCATGCAATAAGGACAATACAACCCCGACACCTCCCGGTCCCGCTTCCCTGACTTTCAGTACCACCAGCACATCCTATACTGGAATGCCCGGCGATACTGTAGCATTTACTGTCTCTGCTGTTGCTCCCAGTGGTTTTGACAGTCTTTACATTGAAAAAGCCGTAGGGACGGACGCTGCAACCTGGTATGCATCCGTTACTTCCAGTGTTGGTGATTCAGCAGGATACAATTTTAGATATATCCTTGATACCGCTGAGGTTGGTAAGACCGTAACTTTCACCTTTACATT
>JBJKSY010000029.1:0-17708 GCA_046703645.1 Cyclobacteriaceae bacterium | reverse complement strand
TATTGATATCTTCCGATTCGGTTTCCCTGGTTCGCAACAGGAGTATTGCATCCCATCTGTATCATCAGTATTTGGCTGATCCCCCATTAAAAGAAGTTATTCGTGCATGTCCTAATGATAGTATTTCAGTAAAAGCTCCTGCCGGAGAATTGTTCCATATATATGCAGACCCATTTGGAGAAACACTGATAAAAGCCGATTCCATGCTTACATACAATCCGGTTAGTCATGATTCGACCTTCTTCGTATCTTACATAAAAGACAGTATTGAAAGTGCGTTGAACAGGTTTATGGTAAAAATTGATCTGCCGATATCCGGTTTTCAGGTAAGCCCTGATTCGCTGATCCGGTATGGAAATGAGCCGGTCAGAGCTGTTTTTAAAAACACATCACAAAATTCGGATTCATGGATATGGGATTTCGGGAACGGATACGGAAGTCAACTCAATTCACCAATTACTACCTTCAATTATCCCGGAAAATATTTGGTATCCCTGGTTTCAAAAAACGCCACAGGATGCACAGACTCTGTCGATAGATTATTGACTGTATATGCAGCAAGCCCTGCTCCGAATATATCGGACACTGTCGTTTGTGCCGGGGACAGCCTTGCCATTGACCCGGAAAATGTGGATTCGATAAATATATATGAAGATATTACTCTTCAGCACCGTATATTTCATGGCACACATTTTAATGCAGGACAGGTATTTCATGATACAATTTATTACCTGACAGGTTCTGACAGTTTGATTGAAAGCCGGCCGGTTCCGTATCGAATATCTGTTTACCGGCCTGATCCGGTCATATCCTGGACGCCTGATACCCTTGATCTGCTTGACAAGTATACTCTTAATATAACAGGGTCCGGAAACAACATCGTGGGCTATTCCTGGGTTTTGAACGGTGTTCCCTATTCCTCCAGACAGGATACCCTGATTACTTATGATCAGTTGAATAAAATCGATCTGTTGCTTCTTGCGGAAAATCAAGAAGGCTGTCTTGATTCGGCTTTTCTGCATCTTGTACCAAAAGAAAGCCCCGATCCTCCGGCGGAGACACTGTATTATTGTAAAAGCGATTCCGCCCTGATCCATCCGGAAGGAGCCCGGAACCTTAATATTTATAATAACCCGTCAGGCGGCCTGCCGGTTGGAAAAGGAACCTGTATCCGGTTGAATAAAATACAACATGATACAACTTTTTATATCGTTTCAGTGGATTCATTATTGGAAAGTAACCGTGTGCCATTAAAGATCAGGTTATCGGTTCCCGAACCCCGATTCTCCATTTCACCCGATACATTGTATTTAAATAAAAGTCATCGGGTTCAATTCTCGGATCTTAGCACAGGGATTCATTTGCGACGCTGGGACTTCGGGATAAACGGACTGGATACAATATCAAACCCTGTAAGATACTATTATGATCCGGGTATATTTTCCATTCAGCTTTCAATTCAGGATAGTGCCGGATGCCGGGCTGATACCGCGAACAACCTTTGGGTATTTTCTGTAAATGATCTTGAAACTTCTCCTGAGTATGAAATAAAAATCTTTCCTAATCCCGCGGGAGACGAGATCCGATTGTTCGTATCTCCGGATAAAGAAATTTCCGGTGCCATTTTATATTCTTCTGCCGGCGAATTGGTTAAGCAATGGATTTTTACTTCCCGGTCCCGTTCACCTTTAACACTGAACATAAAGGACACTACCCCGGGATGGTATATCCTTAAACTGATAACAGGAAACGAAGTTATTACTAAAAGAATAATTATACATTGAGTATGGCGGTTGCTGGTATTATTACTATCGGGGACGAATTGCTTTACGGGCAGACTCTTGACACTAATTCCCATTTTATAAGCGGGGCATTAAGCGATGCCGGTTATAAAACTGTACTGAAAATGTCGGTCGGGGACAACGCACCGGATATTGTCAGGGCCTTGAACATATGCAGTGAAAATACGGATATTATACTCATCTCCGGAGGCCTGGGACCTACTCGTGATGATATCACAAAAAAGACCCTGGCCGGATATTTTGGAACAGGGCTTGTTCTTAACGAAGAGGCTCTTGAGGATGTAACAGAATTTTTCCGTAAACGCGGAATTACTTTGTCGGATATCAACAGGCAACAGGCCTATTTACCCGGCAACAGCCAGGTCGTAAGAAATATTATGGGTACGGCACCCGGCATGTGGATAGAAAGAAACGGTAAAATATATATATCCATGCCAGGGGTTCCTCATGAACTTGAAAACATGGTAATTGCGGAAGTGATCCCGCGTTTGAAAAGAAAATTTCCTCCTCCTGTAATCATTCATCAATATATAATGACTACCGGAATTGGTGAATCCGTTTTGGCTGAAATGATCAGGGACTGGGAGATCAGTCTTCCATCAAATATCAGACTTGCATACCTTCCCGGGTTCGGTCAGGTAAAGTTGAGAATGACAGGGATTGGAGATGATCCAAAGGGCCTGGATAGCGAGATACACATGAAAATGAAAGAACTTGAACCTCTCATTGGCCGGTATATTTACGGTTATGAAAATGAGGGTCTTGAAAAGAAGATAGGGGATATTCTGAGAGAAAGGAATATGACCTTGTCCCTCGCCGAAAGTTGTACCGGTGGTCATTTAGCACATACCATTACGTCGGTACCGGGGAGTTCGGATTACTTCCTTGGAGGAATAGTTGCATATCATAATTCCGTAAAGGAAAACCAGCTTTTTGTTAAGAAGGAGACCCTGGCAAATTTCGGAGCTGTCAGTGAACAAACAGTAAGAGAAATGGCAGAAGGAGCCCGGGAAAAATTCGGGACCGATATAAGCCTCGCAACCAGCGGAATTGCAGGTCCGGGCGGCGGTACTCCTGAAAAGCCTGTCGGCCTGGTGTGGATGGCAATAAATGATTCAGAAGGTACGGATGTTAAAAAGGTTTTATTCAGTAAAAACCGAATAACCAACATACAATACGCCACTATCTCAGGGCTTACGTTTCTATGGCAAAGATTAAAGGCAATCAGTGGATAAAAATCCTGAAAATGTTAAATTTGTTAACAGGCATCGAACCTTAAAATAAAAAAACTATGTCACTGGTTGAAATGATCATGCCTAAAATGGGGGAAAGATTCATGGAAGCAACAGTTCTTTCATGGCTTAAGAGTGAAGGGGATATGGTTGGCCAGGATGAATCGGTACGTGAAGTAGCAACTGATAAAGTAGATACGGAAGTGCCATCACTTCATGCCGGTGTTTTAAAAAAGATCCTGGTGAAAAAAGGTGAGGTAGTCCCGGTAGGACAGCCAATTGCCATTCTTGAAACCGAGGAAGATGTAAAGCATCCGCTGGGCCTCGATGAACTTCCGGATGATTATGTTTACGATGAAGAACCAAGCGGTAATGGCAAGGACTTTGTTTTCAAGGCAGACGGCTTAAGTGCATTGACCCGGCCGGGGACACATCGCTTTTATTCACCGCTGGTAAGAAGTATCGCCCTCAAGGAAAACATTTCCTTTGAAGAGCTTGACCTGATCAAGGGCTCCGGCAAGAAGGACCGGGTTACGAAGAGGGATTTATTTGCATACCTTGAAAATAAGAAAGTAAACAAAAACAGCAAATCTGGCATATTGACGGCCTCGCCATTGGGAACTTCGCAATCCCTTACTTCCGACGATGAGATCATTCAGATGGACAGGATGCGACAGATGATCGCCGAACGAATGGTTGAATCGAAACGTACTTCCGCACATGTCACCTCCGTTGTGGAGGCAGATGTTACAAATATCGTTAAGTGGAGAGATAAGATCAAAGATCATTTTTATACAGTGCATGGCCTGAAACTGACTTATACTCCTGTTTTCCTGGAAATAATTATTAAGGCGCTCAGGGATTTCCCGATGATAAACGCATCGGTCAACGGCGATAAGCTGGTCATTCATAAGAATATCAATCTGGGTGTAGCCGTGGCCCTCAAAGGTTATAATCTGATTGTTCCTGTGATTCACCATGCAGATAGTTTCAGCCTCGTTGGATTGGTGCAGGCAGTGAATGACCTTGCCGAAAGGGCACGCCTGGGGCAATTGAAGCCCGATGAGTTGTCAGGAGGCACTTATACGGTTACCAATGTGGGCTCATTCGGGAATATCTTAGGTACGCCGATTATTTTGCAGCCACAGGTGGCCATTCTGGCGCTGGGCATGATCACCAAAAAGCCTTCCGTGATTGAAACCTCCTATGGTGATACCATAGGAATCAGGAATAAAATTTACCTCGCCCATACCTATGATCATCGTGTGATCGACGGCGCGCTGGGTGGATCATTTATCCGGAAAATGGCTGATTACATGGAAGCCTTTGATATCAACCGGGAAATTTAAAGTAAAACCTTCCCCAGGTCCGGTTTCAAATAACGTCCATCCCTGGGATTTAAGAGATAATCCCCGGTTCAGATCACAAGCAGGATAAATCTTGGTTCAGGCACAAAGTTCCGGGTGATTTTTAAGGGTCTGGTGGATAAATCTTCTAAGCGCCAGCCTGACTTCGGAAGCTTCAGTTACATATACTTCCTTATGAGCCTTTACCAGGTCTTCAAACAGTCTCTTGTCAAGGCCATTGGAAATGACGATTTTACAATCATCAATGGCTGTGACAATCGGGTTAACATCATGGCCCGGGGACGCATTAATCAGGGTATCCTCGAGGGGGGCATTCAATCCGGTAACGTATGATTCCTTCATGACTTTACCATCCTGGATCTCAAAGGTTTTAAAACCTTTTAAAAATTTAGTGTTCGATGTGATACTAAAACCATCGTTGGTAGGAATAGCGATTTTCATAGATAAAAAAATTTCAACAAAAATAAAATTTCAAATTCTAATAATCAATTTCAATTTAAAGGAGCCTGTTACGGCACTTTAACCTTTTCTCTTTCTTCCTGCAGAATAGAGGCGGTATCCTGGGCAATTACCAATTCTTCATTGGTAGGTATGACGAGAACCTTTACTTTTGATCGGGTTGTATTTATTTCACCCTCTCGTCCTTTAATCTTTTCATTTTTTTCATGGTCGAATTCAAGCCCGAGATATGAAAGTCCCTCGCAGGCATTTTTACGGACATTCAGATCGTTTTCACCGATACCGCCGGTAAATACAATGATATCCACGCCGTCCATTACCGCGGAATAGGAGCCGATATATTTTTTTATCCTGTATTCATACATGGTTAATGCCAGCCGGGATCTTTCATTGCCATTTGCGGCGGATTTTTCAACCTCCCTCATATCTGAAGAAACTCCGGATATTCCGAGGAGCCCGGAGTGCTTATTGATCAGCGAATTGGCTACGGATACATTAATTTCCTCCTTGTTCATAATAAAAGTAAGGACTCCAAGATCGAGATCGCCGGATCGCGTACCCATGATCATTCCTTCAACAGGTGTCAGCCCCATGGAGGTGTCGACCGATTTCCCGTGTTTAATGGCCGTAATGGAAGCGCCATTCCCAAGATGGCAGGTAATGATTTTCTTGGTTTTGATATCCACTCCCAGGAATTTGCACGCTCGTTTTGCAACGTAAGAATGACTTGTTCCATGAAATCCATACCTTCGAATTCCGTATTTTTTATACAAGGAATATGGAATTGCATACATATAGGCATAATCGGGCATGGTCTGATGGAAGGCTGTATCGAAAACTCCGATCTGAGGGATATCGGGGATAAGATTCTTAATGGCATAAATGCCCTTCAGGTTGGGCGGATTATGCAGCGGGGCAAGCTCAGCGCATTCCTCAATTTTTTTAATGACGTCATCGGTAAGCAGGACACTGGATTTGAAGGTTTCTCCTCCGTGTACGACACGATGGCCGATGGCATCCAGCTCTTCCATGGAATTAAGACTTCCATGATTGGGACTGATAAGGACTCCCAGCATGAACTCAATCCCGGCCTGGTGATCAACTATTTCACCGTTCAATTTTAAAATATCACCGTCCTGTCTTGTATTTTGCAGGAAGGACCCATGCATTCCGATTTTCTCAACACTTCCTTTAGCCAGCACCTCCTGTTTATCCATTTCGAAAAGCTGGTATTTTATAGAAGATGATCCGGAATTAATAACTAATATTTTCATTTCAGAATTTTCTTATTATGATCAACAACCATTTGTTTTTTCAGACTCGATTTTTTTCCCGTTACTGTCATACTGGTAAAACCCGATCCCCGTTTCACGTCCCAGATGATTTGCCCGGACTCGTTTTTTAAGCATGGGAGAGGCCTTATATTTGATTTCCCCGAACTCCCTGTAAAGGTTATCCAGCCACCGGACCACCATATCCAGGCCGATCTTGTCAGCCAATTCAAAAGGACCCAGGGGGAATCCATAACCGGATTTCATGGTGGTATCTATATCTTCCATGGTGGCGACACCTTCCATCAGTATTTCGCAGGCTTCATTGATCATGGGAGCGATAAGGCGCGTGGAAATAATGCCCGGGGATTCTACAACGGGAATGATCGCCTTATCGAGTATCCTGACGAAACGGCAAACCTTTTTATAAGCTTCATCCGTGGTATGAAGACCTCTGGCACATTCTACTATTGGGATCTCGGCCGCCGGCGAAATAAAATGAAGGCTTACACATCTTTCGGGATGAACCAGCTCCGAACTCATTTCCGTGATAACCAGTGTGGTGGAATTGGTAGCTATTATAGTATCGGGATCCACTACATTCTCGATTTTTTTAAATATATTTTTGCGTATCGCGACACTGTCCTCGCGGGTTCGTGATTTTATTGACTCGATCACAACATCGCAACCTTTCAGATATTCATATTCCGTAACTCCTTTTATGCGGGAAATGATGGCACGTTTCTCGCTGGCGGTCATGCCCCATCTTTCTATCATTGAATCGAGGTCCTTATCAATGCGTGCAAAGGCCTCTTTGATTTTCTGTTCAGAAAGCTCAAGAAATACGACTTCAAGGCCGTGACTGCTGATCATCTTTGCAATTTCCTGGCCCAGGATTCCGCACCCTACTATCCCTATTTTAGTGAATACGTTATGATTTGCTTTTATCTGGGAAGTTTTCAGGCTGTAATTTTCAATTTTTTCTTCTGTTACCTTAGATTCCATACAATTCGATTTTTTATTTCATTTTCCTGCCGCCTGGTTGGAAGCAATTGCAATCATATTCACAATATCACTGACGGAGCATCCGCGTGAAAGGTCATTTATGGGCGCGGCCAGTCCCTGCAGGATCGGCCCGATGGCTTCGGCATGAGCAAGACGCTGGACGAGTTTATAGGCAATGTTTCCTGCATTCAGGTCCGGAAAGATCAGAACATTTGCATTTCCGGCAATGGAACTTCCCGGGGCTTTTTTCTTACCTATGGCCTCGATCAGGGCAGCATCAGCCTGTAGTTCGCCATCTACCTTGAGGGAAGGGTCGGTTTCCCGGACAATCCGGGTAGCATTGACTACCTTATCGACCATCGTATGGGAAGCGCTTCCCTTGGTGGAAAAACATAGCATGGCAATGCGAGGATCAATGCCGGCAATATTGCGGGCTGTATGGGAGGTTGCAATAGCAATTTCCGCAAGTTGTTTCTCATCCGGATCAGGATGTACGGCACAATCGGCAAAGACAAGTACCCCTTCGTCCCCGAAGATCTTATCCGGGACTATCATAATAAAGGCCCCGGAAACAATTGAAATCCCCGGCATGGTTTTCACAAATTGAAAGGCAGGTCGCAGTACATCTCCTGTAGCATTCATGGCCCCCGCAATTTCACCGTCGGCATCACCGTTTTTAATCATGATGGTGGACAAGTACAATGGATTTTCAACAAGCCTGGAGGCTTCCTCCCTTGTCAATCCCTTATGTTTCCTTAATTCCACCATAAGATCAATGTATTGATCTTTTTTAGTGTGGTTTACAGGATTAACCCATGTCGCTTTATCCAGGTTCTTCAATCCAAGGGATCCGGCTTTTTTATGAATTTCTTCAGGATTCCCGATCAGGATAATCCGGGCAATTCCTTCAGATAATACCTGGTCGGCCGCCTGAAGTGTACGTTCTTCGAGCCCTTCCGGCAATACGATTCTTTTTTTCAGGTTTTTTGCATTTTCCCTGATTTTACTTAACAGATCCATTTTAAAAAATATTTATAATTTTTATGAAAAAACTTCACGACTCTCGCAGAATAGCTGATAAATTTCAGGACTTCATCAACGGAAACCGGGGTTGAAAATCCCTGGGTTGAACCCGTTTTTGATTGCTGAATTTATTTCAGTTTCTCATTGATTCAGCGCAAAATTAAGGATACTTTTTCAATAATGCCGGGATAAAAATCCTTTTAAAATCAGGGTCGCCCCTGTTTTATAAGGTATAACCCTCTTAAACGTGTTATAAGGCATTTGACAATTTATTTGTATTGGAAAAAAGGCTTTTTTTTCGTTATTTGACTCCATAATACGCCTGTTGTGAGGTTTTTTGAACAATTATTTCTATCCTTTAAATATTACGGGGAAACTTTTCGCTTTATTGACAGGCATAACCTTTACGGGTTATTGATTATTCCTGCAATACTTGGCCTGGGAGTCACACTTTTTGTAGCCTGGATAGGCTGGAAAACATCGGAAAGTGTAATTGCATACCTGATGTCCATATTCAGTTTCCGGGAATTGACAGGATTCTGGGGCGATCTGGTGGAAGTTGTTTTCCGTTTTGTGATCCGTTTATTGACTTTGTTTCTTTACCTGAAAATATTCAGGTATCTCTTGCTGGTTATTTTATCACCCTCATTCATCTGGATTTCGAAAAGGATCCAGGCAATTCAATTGGGTGATAAACATACTTCCATTCCTTATTTCAGGAGCCTTTTCCGGTGCCTGGGAATTGCACTGTTTAATTTCATCAGAGATATCTTATATACGGGCCTTGTTATCCTGGTTGCCCTTATTGTTACTTTTCTTGCCCCTCTGGCGCCCTTTGCAATTTTTTTCGTTGAAAGTTATTTTTATGGTTATGCTATGATGGATTACCGAAACCAATTCCTGCATAAATCGGTTATAGAAAGCAGGAAGGTGATACACCATAATATAGGACTTACGTTGGGCAATGGTATCTGCTTTAACCTGATTTTGCTGGTTCCGTTATTTGGTGTGATGTTAAGCCCTGTTCTGGCGCTGATCGCTGCGGGGATATCTATTGATGAGGTTGAGAAAGAAAGCAATGAACATGCAATCGGTTAATCCATTCAACGGGGAAGTCCTGGGTTCATTCAGGGAATACCAGGCGTCAGATATTGATAAAATTTTGGAAGGGGCCCATGGTGAATTCCGGGGCTGGAGAAAAACAAGTTTCGAACACCGGGGCCGGCTGTTGCATAAAGTCGGTGATTTATTGACTGACCGATGCAAGGATCTGGCAAACCTGATAACAAAGGAAATGGGCAAGCGGATCACCGAATCGGAAGGGGAAGTACGTAAATGTTCCTGGGTTTGCCATTATTACGCCGAACATGCCGAAGAATTTCTTCAAAATGAGACCCTGCCTGTCAGGGAAGCAGAGAGCTATATCCAATATGATCCGCTGGGAGTTATCCTTGCGGTAATGCCATGGAATTTTCCGTTCTGGCAGGTTTTCCGGTTTGCCGCTCCGGCAGTTATGGCCGGCAATGCCGGTATTCTGAAGCATGCTTCCAATGTTCCTCAATGCAGCCTTGCAATTGAAAACCTTTTCAGGGAGGCGGGATTCCCGGAAGGTGTGTTTCAGTCCGTGCTGGTAAAATCGGGAAGTATTCCAGGGGTCATAGATGACAGCCGTATAGCTGCCATTACTTTAACAGGGAGTGAAGAGGCAGGAAGTTCAGTGGCTGAAAGGGCCGGAAGAAATATAAAGAAACTCGTCCTGGAACTCGGGGGAAGCGATCCTTTTATTGTTCTGGCCGATGCTGATATTGATAAATCAGCCGAGGTTGCCGCCAAGGCCCGTATGATCAACTGTGGACAAAGCTGTATAGCCGCTAAAAGATTTATCGTACATAAGGAAATTTCCGGCCATTTCATTGAAAAACTTGCCGGTCATCTATTGAAGCTTGAACCGGGTAATCCCCTTGACCCCGCCACAGGTTACGGACCTCTGGCGCGGGAAGATCTTGTCGGTCAACTTGAGAAACAGGTAAATCTTTCGGTAAAAAATGGAGCGAAAATAATAACAGGTGGAAAACGGACCCAGGGCTATCCTGAAACTTTTTATGAACCTACAATAATATCCGAGGCAGTTCCCGGTATGCCGGCTTTCGATGAAGAGCTGTTCGGCCCTGTTGCGGCCGTATCAATAGCCGGAAGTGATGAAGAGGCAGTTGAACTGGCAAATCACTCACGGTTTGGTTTAGGCGCATCTTTGTGGACCCGGAATATTGACAAGGCGAAAATTCTTTCCCATGAAATTGAATCAGGATCGGTTTTTATCAATGATATGGTTGCATCCCACCCGGCCATACCTTTTGGCGGTATAAAAATGTCAGGATACGGAAGAGAGCTTTCGCATCTGGGGATCAGGGAATTCATGAATATCAAATCCGTGTGGATAAGGAAATAAATACATGGAAATGCATTCATAAAAATTTAAAGCCGGAATGATTTTCGATTTTCGATTTTCGATTTTCGATTTTCGATTTTCGATTTTCGATTTGCATATTAGATGAAGCCGGCTATTTTATAGGAAAGAATACCCAGCCATTCGCGAATGAGCATCTGCCAGAGGATGAAAGATTCCGGATCGGGGATAAATAACCGGTCGGGAGTATATTTAACTTTCGTACTGTAAAAATCAGTGCTGAAGCCATCGACAGCCAGGCCGGTTTTCCTGAAACAATCCATGGCCCTTCTCAGGTGAAAAGCGGAAGTTATCACAAGGTTCCTTGTTCCGGGGAATTCGCGGTTTATTATCGCAGCGCTGTAAACTGCATTCTCATGGGTGTTTCTTGCCCTGTTTTCGACGATAATGCTGCTATCGGGAATCCCGCAAAGTATAAGAAACCTGCGCATATTATCGGCTTCCCTGTACAGTGTGTCGATAAGATTGCTGCTGCCGCCCGTTACAAGAATTTTTTTGATAATTCCCATTTTATACAACTGGATTGTCTGTGTCATCCGGTCGGCGCTTTTTAGAATATAAACCCTGTCCCTGGGTTCCTTATTGTTTTCAGTGGTGCCTCCCAGAATGATACCCACTTCATATACCGGCTTCATAACCCTGTATGGAGTAGGAGGGATCTCCCACCATTTCATGACTTCATTGGCAATGAACTTATTCGAGAAAAAAAGCAGGTATATGATCCCAAGCCATAAAAACCGCTTTTTCCATAATTTATTTCTGAGAAACATGCCGAATAAGAACCAGATAACCATCTGGACATAAGGCATTAACAGAAAAGTAAACAGCTTGGAAAGGACGAAAAACATTCAGTTACTGGATTTTATTTAAATGCAAAATAGATAATTTTCTAACTGATTATTTGAAGACTTCATAACAAAATTCAAGTAATTGTTAAATTTCTACTAAAAAAATAAAATATTTACTATTTTCCCCCATCCTGTAATTTGTGATCGCAAATTCATGACATGGATATAAGTTTACCTTTTACAGGATTTACCTATTAATATCGGGAGTTTCCATTTGTTTCTTAGAATTTTCATATATTATAAATATTGATACATTTGCGATAGGGGACTTACTCAACAATGCATTTACTCGAGGCTTTTTCAAGAAAGTTTTTAATTTTCCCGTTTTTATTTCTCTGGTGCATATCACCGTCGTTAGGCCAGCCATCGAATGACAATTATGCCAATGCCATAGATGTTTCAGGTTTCATCAACGGTTGTTCCGGAGATGCCGCCTATACCACGGTAGGGGCAACCGGTGATATGAATGCCGGCTCATGCTGGAACATTTCCCCGACGCATAATGTCTGGTTTAAATTCGTCGCCACTACAGCAAACATAAAAGTGACAATTGACAGGGGAGGTTCCAAAGGAACAATCCAGAATGTAAATGCAGCTATATGGCAATCCGGGGGAACTGTACAGGTTGCATGTAAAAGATATATAAATTCCACGGATGATATAATTGTAGAGGCGGTAGGAACACTTACCCCGGGGAACACATATTATATATCGGTCGATAATGCGGGTGCAACTCAGGGCACCTTTACATTATGCCTTGAAGACAATAATATTTCTTATGATTATTATGAAGGAGCTCTTGATGTGTCCGGGTTCATTAATGGGTCCTCCCCCGATGCAGCTTTTTCCACCTATGGCATGACGCCGGATAAAAATCCGGGAAGTTGCTGGAATACGTCTCCGAACAATAATGTCTGGTTCAAATTCAAAGCAACAACAACAAACATGAGAATTGCGATACAGACAGGCGGTACCAAGGGAACCATTCGCAGGATCAATGCCGCTTTATGGCAATCCGACGGTACAACGCAGCTTGCCTGTAAAAGGTATATCAATGACTGGGACAGTGTTGTGTTGGAGGTAGTAGGGGCGCTTACTGTCGGAAATTATTATTATATCACCGTTGATAATAACTATGCAGCCTACGAGGGATCATTTACTCTGACATTGGCAGATAATTCCATCTCTTATGATTTTTATGAAGGCGCCCTGGATGTGTCTTCCTACATTAACGGAAGTTCCCCTGATGAAGCGTTTACAACCTACGGAATGACTGCAGACAAGAATCCCGGTACCTGCTGGAATACTTCTCCCAATAATAATGTCTGGTTCAGGTTCAAGGCTACGACGGCAAATATGAAGATTGCGATCCAGACAGGAGGCACAAAGGGAACAATCCGTCGGATTAATGCTGCATTGTGGCAGTCGGATGGGACGACTCAACTTGAATGTAAAAGATACATCAACGACTGGGACAGCGTGGTACTTGAAGTCGTAGGGGTTTTGACGCCAGGCTCATATTATTATATCTCCGTCGATAATAATTATTCTCCCTATGAAGGATCATTCACAATGACCTTGAATGACCATGCCGTTTCCTATGATTTTTATGAAGGAGCTATAGATATCAGTTCCCTGATAAATAATTGCTCGGCGAACCAGGCCTATACAACCTACGGAATGACAGCCGATAAGAATCCCGGAACTTGCTGGAATACGTCGCCTGCTAATAATGTGTGGTTCAAGTTCAAAGCCACCACCGCGAACATGAGGATTTCCATATTAACGGGAGGCAGTTACGGCACTATCCGGAGGATCAACGCAGCACTATGGCAGTCGGACGGAACGACCCAATTAGCTTGCAAACGATATACCAACGACTGGGACAGTGTCGTGGTGGAGGTAGTGGGGGCCTTGACGGTAGGAAATTACTATTATCTTTCCGTTGATAATAATTATGCGCCCTATGAAGGAACATTTACATTATGCCTGAATGACCACGCGGTATCCTATGATTTCTATGAAGGAGCCCTTGATATCAGTTCCCTTATCAATGGATGTTCCGCTAATCAGGCATATACAACATACAATATGTCCGCCGACAAGAACCCGGGAACATGCTGGAACACATCGCCGAACAATAATGTATGGTTCAAATTCAAAGCCACCACCGCGAATATGAAGATTTCCATATTGACGGGGGGAAGTTATGGCACTATCCGCCGGATCAATGCGGCCTTATGGCAGGCTGATGGCACCACCCAGATTGCATGCAAACGATATACCAATGACTGGGACAGCGTTGTTGTCGAAGTGGTAGGGGCGTTGACGGTTGGCAATTATTATTATTTGTCGGTGGACAATAATTATGCACCCTATGAAGGTACGTTCACTTTATGCCTGAATGATCATGCCGTATCCTATGATTTCTATGAAGGAGCTCTGGACATAAGTTCCCTGATAAACGGTTGCTCGGCCAACCAGGCATACACAACCTACAATATGACGCCGGACAAAAACCCGGGGACCTGCTGGAACACTTCGCCTAATAATAATGTCTGGTTCAAATTCAAGGCGACGACAGCCAATATGAAGATTTCCATATTGACCGGGGGAAGCTATGGTACCATAAGGAGGATAAATGCGGCCCTGTGGCAATCGGATGGAACAACCCAGATTGCCTGTAAACGGTACACCAACGACTGGGACAGCGTTGTTGTCGAAGTGGTGGGAGCTTTGACGGTAGGGAATTATTATTACCTTTCGGTGGATAACAATTATGCTCCTTATGAAGGAACGTTTACCCTTTGCCTGAACGATCATGCGGTGTCCTATGATTTTTATGAAGGGGCCCTTGATGTAAGTTCATTGATAAATGGCTGTTCCGCCAATAAGGCCTATACCACCTATAACATGTCAGCTGACAAGAACCCGGGAAGCTGCTGGAACACATCACCCAATAATAATGTCTGGTTCAAGTTCAAAGCAACAACACCTAACATACGAATATCTGTGCTCACCGGAGGCAGCTATGGCACAATCCGTAGGATCAATGCGGCCCTGTGGCAATCAGACGGTACTACTCAAATCGCCTGCAAACGATATATAAACGACTGGGACAGTGTGGTGGTGGAAGTGGTCGGAGCCCTGACGGTAGGAAATTATTATTACATATCCGTAGATAATAATTATCAGCCTTATGAAGGTACATTTACCTTATGCCTGAAAGATAATGCGGTATCCTATGACTTTTACGAAGGTGCATTGCTACTCAGCGACATTCATAACTGGTGTTCTGCCAATGCAGCCTATACCACTTACGGTATGACTGCCGATAAAAATCCTGCAAGCTGCTGGAATACCTCTCCCAGTAACAATGTCTGGTTCAAGTTTGTTGCAACCACTAAATTTATAACGATCAATGTAGAAACCAGCGGGGCGTATGGAACCATTCGCAGGATCAACGCAGCCCTGTGGCAATCCGATGGCACCACGGAAGTAAGCTGTAACCGGTATACAAATGATTATGATAATGTTGCCGTAGGTTATACGAATCTTACACCGGGAAACACATATTACATTTCGGTAGATAATAATTATGCTCCCTATGAAGGAACATTCACCTTATGCGTTACCGACCAGCCTGATTATGATTTCTACGAGGGCGCGCAGGAGCTCACCAACCTGGACAACTGGTGTTCTGCCAATGCCGCCTATACCACAGTAGGTGCAACGGCAGATAAAAATGCGGCTTCCTGCTGGAATACCTCACCCAATTATAACCGTTGGTTCAAATTCACGGCAATATCTCCCAATGCCACTATAACGGCTGAAACCGGCACGACTCTGGGAACCATCAGGAGGATCAACATGGCCCTCTGGGCTTCGGATGGAACAACGGAAATTGCCTGCAAACGATATGTGAACGACTGGGATTATGTAACTCTGACACCAAGTACACTGGTACCGGGTAATGTATATTATATTTCCGTTGATAATAACTATTACGGATACAGGGGAACTTTTACCCTGTGTATCAATAATATCGATGAAGTATATTATTCACTGAAATCGGGGGCATGGAATAATCCTGCAAACTGGTCAAAAACAGGTTACGGGGGCACTCCTGCAACCCAATATCCCAGTTCCGGTGATGTAGTCAATATCCAGGGACATACCATGACCCTGAGCACCAGCCTTGATATAGCTGAATTGAATATCAACGCGGATTCCAGTTCTACAGGTCTAATTATTGACAATTCCGCACTTACAGTTTACGGGAAACTTAGCATGACCAATACCGGCAAAAATTATGATGAGAGCCTGGTAGTACAAAATAACGGTTCACTGACCGTGAAAGACAATGCCACCTTCACACGAAACGGCGGGGCGAATGTTTTTTCAGTTACGGAAGGATCGGGATGTACTATTAATTTAAATAAGAATATGCAGTGGATCAGTACGGGGGGCACAGTTAATAATAATCTTCTCACTTTGAATAATAATGCCAGCCTGGTGATTGGGAACGACCTGACAATGAATTACAGTGGCGGCATGGAAATCCTAATAACACTGAATACAACCTCACAGATGAATGTCACCAGGGATATCAGTTATGTCGCAACCGGAGATAACCAGGAAATGATACAATTGAACAATAGTACACAGCTTTCCCTGGGAAGAAATTTTGTCAGGGGTACACCGGCCTATGGAATCCTGCAATGCAATAACAGTTCAACCGTAAATTATAATGGCACCTCTTACCTGCAGAACATGGCCCAGAGTGCAGGAAGCGGAACCGGGGATACTTTCACTTACCAGAATGTGACCATCGACAATACCCGGATTACCTATCCCCAGGTAACCCTTAGCGGAGCAGCTACCATAAACGGCACGCTGAATATGACACAAGGCATCCTTTATACAACATCTTCCAACCTGATTTCACTTGGATCGGGATCATCCATAAATTCGGGATCATCCGGAAGCTTTATCGACGGGCCTGTCAAAAAATTCGGCAATACGGCTGTCGTTTTCCCGACAGGGGACGGAGCGATCTGGGCGCCTGTTGGATTGAGCGGACTGACCGGGGATGCTGCGACAGCCTTTACCGCTGAATATCATCATTCATCCTATTCCGATGTAACTAATTTTAAAAACCCGGACCCCAACGGAAACCTTCATAATGTCAGTACCCTGGAATATTGGGATTTATCCAATTCCGGAACTCCATCCAATGCCAATGTTACGCTTTACTGGGAGAACCAGAACAGGAGCCAGATTACGGACTTTACAGATCTTCGAATTGCCCACTATACCGGTACGCAATGGGAAAACCTGGGCCAATCAAGCATTACATCTTCCGACCCCGGGAGTATAACGGTAAACGGTGTTACTTCCTTCAGCCCATTTACATTCGGGTCTATGTCAAGCACTGTGAATCCGTTGCCGGTAAGATTTTTATCATTCAATGCGGATGCATATAAGGATTCCGTCAAGCTTCACTGGTCGACCTCGGATGAAGTGAATAATCAGAAATTCATTGTTGAAAGAGCAGTCAATACGGTAGCTTCCTTTGAAGAATTGGGTGAAACTGCAGGGTCCGGGAATGTACCGGGTGTACATTACTATAATTTTACCGACCGGAGCCCGGTAGCCGGAAATCTTTATTACCGTTTAAATCAGGTTGATTTTAACGGAGCAAATCACTATTCCAGCGTAATCCTGGTGGCTTACCATTTTGAGCCTGATATTTTTACCAGCTATCCGAATCCTGTGCCTGCCGGTGGGGTGTTAAACCTTATTCTTCGGCAAAGCAATACAAAGGGCCATGTATATATCAAACTTGTTTCACTTGATGGGACCAGAATATATGACCAGGATCTTACGGTTGAAAACTCTTCATTCAATATTCATATCCCGGAAAATTTAAAGAGCGGTATGTACATCTTGATGCTTAGAACGCCCACATTTTCGGCGGTCCATAAAATAATAATTTGGTAACCGGGTTTTATAAAGCAAATTCAAATTACTTTTTCGTCTCAGGTTCTGTCTGTTTTTCAGACACTGCTGTCGGATTTCCCGACACCTGTAATTCATAATTGTTTTAAATATTTCAAAATTCAGGTCTTTTTTAAATTGCATGATTTTTGACAGCTAAAAATCAATATATAAAAAAATTATGCTTAGAAATTATATTAAGATTGGTATCAGAAACCTCTGGAAAAACAAAAC
>JBJKSY010000028.1:0-2467 GCA_046703645.1 Cyclobacteriaceae bacterium | reverse complement strand
TGATAAATTTCATCCTGTTCTTCAACGCACCCCAGGTAGGGTAACGATAATAACCCGGGGGCATTCGCATCATCCATAAATGTCCTGTTCCCGAAACCATCCACTTCATAGGCATACACCTTTCCGTAATCAGGATGATCGGTAATAGCAAATTGACTTATTGCAGAATTTACTTCACCGGCCAGGCTATTGCATTCATTCGCCAGTGAAGCATCAAGTACTACCTTTTCAAGAATCTCAGCCAATTGCTTCAGCGAAGTAACCGCGAAAAGATTCGAGGGGATTAAAAATCCATAAGTTGTTGCGTCGTCCGAGGGGCGGAAGGAGGAGTTGATCAAACCGACCGGCCTTAGAGGGCGACCATAACCATTATTTGACAAGGTATCAAGTTGACGCGTGGTTTCACGTTCAAACCTGTAAGGTCCCGGCCCGTTTTTTCGTTGCTGCTCTTTAAATGTTTTGACAATCGAGGCTGCGGCTTTATGCCAGTCTGTATCGAAAACCGAACTGTCGCCGGTGATTTTCCAATAATGAAATCCCAGACGGATGGTATAGCAAAGTGAGTCAACTTCCCATTTCCGTTCATGAAGTCCCGGCTTCATCGCCGTATGGTCGCTCATCCTCTCGCCGGGGACAAGTTCCTTGTTGAATGCATTCGCATAAGGATCCAGCAAAACGCACTGTGTCTGCCGGTTGATCACACCGGCAATAAGGTTCTTCAGGGCATCATCTTTAGTCAGCAGTTGCAAATAGGGCCATACCTGGGCTGAAGAATCACGCAGCCACATGGCTTTAATGTCGCCTGTGATCACAAAGGTATCGGGCCTCCCGTTCTTAGAACCGGATTCCACAGTCGTATCAAGGGTATTCGGAAAGCAATTTTCAAACATCCACGCCAGTTTCGGATCCGGAATTTTTGCCATGGTCTTTTTAATTGTTTCCTCAACAGCCTGCGAAGTGAAATTCCGATTCCCGGGAGTGGGCCTTTTCGATTCATAATGGGTAAACTTTTTTAAAGGTCTCAGGATCACCGGACCTGAAAATGCCAGGCCCGCCATGGTAAATGTTCCTGACTTAATAAAATTTCTTCTGCTTGTCATTGATTATTCCTTCAAAAATACAGATTAATGTTTTTCCCGAATGTAACCGATAGATATTGGATATTTTAATTTGCGGGAAAATTTTATAAATTTATTGCAATAAAATTGAATTCATTTTCCTGTTCAGGCACCAGAAGTATTGATTTATTTTTTTAAGAATTTATAATCTCATTTTGCCGGCGATCAATTGATCGTATTATTCAAGACGATTCAAGAGTTTTCTGATTTCGGTTTTATCCATGAACTGCGATTATTCCGAAGAAAACATATTCCGATGCTATAATTTCTGTCACATCTCAGCAATGCATGTCTCGTTAACAAAAATGATATATGAAAAAAGTCTTTATTTCTATTTCCATCGGATCTTTTGTGCTGGCTACATGCGGACCACCCAGGAGTGATATTATCAATCCGGATGTTCCGGCAGCACCTTCGACAAGCGAGTATTTTGACGAAGTGGAAATAATGGAATCAACCTTAATTCCGCTTATGGCCGGGGATAATGTACAAACAATCCGCTCCTCGGTCCTGCGTGATATGGATAATGACGGCATCAATGAAGCCATACTGACCATTGCGACATATCCCCGGAATATCCGGCACCCGATCGTAATTCTTAAGGGTAACGGGCCAGTTAAAAATATTGCCGGTGACATATTCCCGGGAGGAATTCCCCTAATCGCTCATTCTAATCAGATATTTTTTACCGATATCAACAACGACGGCCTTGACGACCTGCTTATTTCGGAAGCCGGCCTTGATCATGAACCATGGGTCAGCCCGGATGCCCTGGTTGGGATAGCTTTGAACCGCGGAGGTGGCATTTTTGAGGATGTATCGGGTACAGTTCCGGAAGCAGCAAAAGGATTAAGGAACTATTCTCTTGCCGCAGGCGATCTTTATAATGATGGAATTATTCGTATCGTCCTACCGTCACAGGGGGTAACCCTGGAAAGTGATGGAACCTACAGCGGACCTGATAATAGCGGCCTGCTTTCCTGGAACGGCACCGGATTCGATTTTGAACAAGGATGGATCCCTATGTCCCTCTGGTGGTGGCCCACAGATCTTTATGCTTCAAGTTTTATGTCGGTGCGGGATCTGGATGGCGATGGCCTGCAGGACCTTTATGTTTCCGGCAACGCAACTCAACCCAATCACAGGATTCTCTACGGGAGCGCTGATTTTCCGTATGGCTCGTCGCTGTTAACATTACCGGATGGCCCCTTGGGACATACCTCATGGGATCCAACGCAAAGCTATTCACGCGGTGCTGACGTTAATCAGGTATTACTGGAAGACTTCGATGGAGATGGTGATCCTGATATAGTTGCCGTTGAAGAGGATGTCCAGACAAATAACGGTGT
>JBJKSY010000027.1:0-2629 GCA_046703645.1 Cyclobacteriaceae bacterium | reverse complement strand
GAATTCAATGAATGGCTGACTTACGGGTTCGAAGACCGTGAATTAGGGTCCTGTACGGCTTTCCTGAAATGGGAAACCCTGAAGATCCCCTTTAAAATAGAAGTTCCCGATCCCTATCAGATCTACTTTGCCCGTATCAGTGAAGAACTGAGGAACTCTCCCGGATTTAACTGGCTGGCATGGTCACAGGCTGCCAGGTTCTGTGTGAATTATAAAATAAACCTTGACGAGGCTTTAACCTGGGCAGATTACGCCATCTCCGGTGCTTATGTTGGCCAGGAAAATTTTACTACCCTGCAAACAAAATCCATGGTCCTCAATGCGCTTGGCAAAGATGCTGAAGCCGATGCCCTGATGGATAAGGCAGTACGACTTCCTTCAGCCACTGTAAATGAGCTGCATCAGTATGGCCGGTCTCTTATTGCCGGCGGGAAACCGGATAAGGCTATGGAAGTTTTTAAACTTAACCGGAAGAATCATCCGGAGGATATGTTCACAACTTTTGTGGGCCTTGCAAGAGGATACGAAGCCATCGGGGACAAAAAGAATGCGATAAAAAACTGGGAAATAGCCATCAAAAACATTCCGGACGATCAGAAGCCGAATCTTCCTTATTACCAGGGCGAGCTCCACAGGCTGAAAAACAGCTAGGTCATTATACCCTTTAATCAGGTGCAATGTCATTCCGTTGCACCTGTTTTTTTATATTCTTACCTTCATCCAAATAATTACCCGGCAGGATGGCGAAATTAAAGAACAATGAATTCCGGGCTTCACAGGCCATACTGATACTAAGGATCATTATCCTGTTCGATATAATTATGGTTGCCTTTGATATAGCCGAACTGAATCTTGTTCTCAGAATGATGGAAGGCCTGCCTGTGGGGTCGCATGCTGAAAGGCATAACGAGATCCGTCAGTTGCTTATGAGCCTGTTTTATACCATCGTATCGTTCTGCTCCGGCCTTGCATTTTTAGGGTGGTTCCACCGGGCATATTCCAACCTGAACCGTTTTGGCCCTGAAAAAACACGTTTGCGACCTTATTGGACGGTATGGTCATTTGTATTGCCCGGAGTGAATCTTTATTTGCCCTATGTGCTGGCTAAGGAAACCCTCGTAAAATACAGATCTGCCATAATCAGGACCGGGGGCTCCCCTAAGTCCGGAAACCCCAACCTTCTTTTGATATCCTGGTGGACTTTCTGGCTGCTATCCATTTTATCAAGTATCCTATACCTGTTACTCCTCAAATTACCCCTGACCCGTGATCACCGGCTGACATTATCGTTATTGTCCATCTTTTCCGATCTGATAGATATTCCTGCCGCCCTGCTGGCTATCAGGCTCATAAACCTGATCCGCGCAACTGAAAATGAACTGCTCAGGTTATCGGAACTTACAAATGCCTGATACCACTTCCCCCGACATTCTGCCTGATCCTTCCCGGGCGATCATTGAAAAGATCCATGACAAATTTTTAGATGATCATGGAATAGAATTTTTCCTGAAAAGGGAAGACCTTATCCATCCGGCCATTTCGGGAAATAAATGGAGAAAGCTAAAGTATAACCTTCAGGAAGCGCGTGAACGGGGATTTAAGAAGATCCTTACTTTCGGTGGAGCTTATTCAAATCATATCTACGCCATGGCTGCGGCAGGCAGGATCTATGGATTTGAGACAATAGGCGTTATACGCGGGGAACCCTACCCTGAATTAAATCCTACCTTAGCCTGTGCCTCCGGGTGCGGCATGGTCCTTTATTACCTGGACCGGAAAGAATATAAAGAAAAATTCAGCGTGGGTATTCAGAATCGCCTTCAGCAAAAATTCGGGGAATTCTACCAGATTCCTGAGGGAGGATCCAATCTGAATGCTATACACGGATGTGCTGAACTTGCCGGTGAGATCGGCGATGGTTATGATATGATATGTCTTGCCGTAGGGACCGGCGGAACGACGGCAGGATTGCTGGAAGGTTTCAGAGGAAAATCTTTTGTGCTGGGTTTCCCGGTACTGAAAAACGGATCATATCTCAGAAAGGAAATACTATCCCTGAATAGTCAATATTCCGGGAACAATTATAGAAATTTCCTTTTGAATACTCGTTATCATTTTGGGGGCTATGCCAGGTATTCGGCAGAACTGATTCGATTCATCAATATTTTTCATGATAAGTTCGGAGTTCCACTGGATCCGGTGTATACAGGAAAGATGATGTTCGGTATATGGGACCTTATCGGTAAGGGACGGCTGAAGGATATGAAAATTCTTGCCATTCACACAGGAGGACTGCAGGGGATTGCCGGATTTAATCAAAGGTACGGGCCCTCGATTCACCGGTAGTTATAAATATTAAATAAAGAAGTCTGAATTTATTCCGTTGATGGAATTATTTCAGATTGCCGTTACCAGCTAAAGATATCGTAGGGCTTAAACCAGCCGAACAAAAAAGAAATTCCGAAAGATGGACTGCTGAAATCGCCTGATTTATAAAAGTTGTCATTTACACCCGATACCAGGCGGTATCCTGCGAATGCATTGATGCGAAACCAGTAAGCAATATTGATCTCACCTTCCACCTGAGGGTCAAATACGAAAATATTGTCGTTCAGGATGGTTTCACTGG